>NZ_MBQA01000166.1:0-67242 GCF_001709235.1 Pseudoalteromonas sp. BMB | reverse complement strand
TGCGTTTTTTGATGCTGGTGTAGTCTGAGGTTTCAGGCGTTTCGGCGATTTTGGCTCTAATGGGGTTTAAGTCTACGTAGGCTAGACAAGCGACCAACGCCGCCTCGTCCAGTAATGCTTGGGATTTAAATCGACCTTCCCAAAACCGGCCTGTACAATTATCTTCTTTATTTGCTCGCCGGGCGATGTCTTCGTTAAGCACTCGCATAAACCAACTAATATCTGCGAGTCTTTCTCTATATCCATCAACCAGCTCGTCGAATATCAATTGTTCCGATTCGCTGAGTGGTTCACCTTCAGTAAACTTTTGGCTTATCCAATTACCTTTAAATAACTTGTGCCATCGTATCACAGTCGCTTTATCCGACAGACGCTTAGCCTTTATATCATCAACATATAAAACAATGTGAGTGTGATTACTCATCACGGCGTAAGCACAAACATCAATACAAAACACAGACCCCAACATCAATAGCTTTTCTTCAACCCAATCCCGCCGGTGTTCGTATGATTTGCCAGTAAATTTATCTTCACCGCACAGAAAAGCGCGCCTTACGGAGCGGGAGATACAGTGGTAGTATTTGGTGTCGGTTAGACTGATTTGTCTTTTACGGGCAGTTGCCATAGTTTGGTTTCCTCAATCCTTTGAGTGCAGAGTTAAAGCTTAGGCGGTATTTTAGGAAGGTGCAAATTAGTGGTGGGTGTCAGCGATTTTTGCATCTGACATATAAAAATATCTTTTTTCATATGCTGCGATATTCCTTGTGAACTTAACGCCGCGCTCTGGGGCAAACCGGAGCGCAGTGGAGGTTTGTCCCTAGCAGCGCTTTGTTAGCCATTTTTCAATTAGTATTTAACTCTTTTTCTATTATCTGATCTAAGATCTCTAAGTTTTCGGTCTCGATAGCTTCGTTGCTCATGTCGACAATTTTCCAGAATTTGGCTTGAATATAAACATCCTCAGGATTATCTCTACCAATTTCTGATTCCAATAGCTCATTCGACTTAAATATTGAACCAAGTCCTGAAGACCATGATCCAAACCTGACTCCGATATATAATATTGCAGCAAATTTTCGGCTACAGCCATCATGGCGACAAGCCTGATAAAACATACGGTCAGCTTTCTTCCTGTCCGAGCTTGAGACATCAGGATTACATAACTCGCCAACAGCAACATCATGCACTACTGAAGCTCTTCTATATCGTCCAGAATATGGCGCACCTACAGCTGACCAAAGAGCTCTAGGAATTGTGGCACCGTTTAAACAACTACCTTTAAGTGCACTCCATGTTTTTCCATTAGAATCTTCGAAAAAGAAATCTTCTTCTAACGTCATATTTCTTGAACCATTCCATCTGGTTAACGGTTCACCTGAAAACCCTGATGCCATTTTCTACTCCTCCACGATATCACTTGGGTCAATTGATATAGATTCAATCACCGGCGCTTCTGTGTTTTCAGTTTCATAGAACTTTTCAGCCAAATCACCAATCCAATATGGGGCAGCATTCCCTTTGCCAGAGCTTGATTGGTTCCCATGACCATAATCTACACGGCTATTATGGTCTTCAGTAAAATCTACTGAGTGCACATACTCATGTACGATGGTATTAACAATATTGCCGATACCGCGCCATAGTTTCTTTGAATTGTAAAAAAGAGTGTTTGGATATTTAGGGTCAGTGTAGGCATTAGTCTTCCTATGCCTTGGCCATCTTGGACGATATAGCTTTACTTCTACAATCTTTTCTTTGTCTCGCATAAACCCCGCAATATCTTTCGCCGAATATGCTGAGTAATCAAAAGTCCCTTTGTCTTCTATTGCCTTCCAAAATTCATCCTCATCAAATAAATCATTGACATAATCGACTGCATCTATGACTTTTTGCTGTTTTCCATTGTAAACAATTTTCATATTTTTCCCTCTTGTGAATCGAACCAGAACGGATGGCTAACATTTTATTCGTGCGCGTGCGCGAATAACATTTTTAATTTATTCATGCGTAAACGCGCAAAAAACTTTTCATTATTTCCCTTGATATCCGAGAATTCCAGACAACACTGTATACATACACAGCAATATAAGGTAAGGAGTTATCATGAGTCTAAAAAGCCCATTTCTGAAAGGTCTTCAGGAAGAAATGCGTATGCGTGGTTACAGCATTAGAACAGAAAAAACCTACCTATATTGGATTAAGGCATTCATTAACTTTCACCACAAGCGTCACCCTGAGGCAATGGGAACGGAAGAGGTTACACAATTTTTAGTCTTCCTTGCCAACCAACGAAATGTGGCTATCAACACACAAAAAATTGCACTTAACGCGTTAGCCTATTTGAGAGGAAAATAAGGAGAAAATAAGTGACATATATGGACGTTCGCTCTGAAGGGAAAAAGGAAACGCAAACAACTTAAAAGCATTAAAATATCTATATTTTTTCAATGTATTAGAAAACAGTTGTAAAAAGGAGATATCTGAAGGCTAGATACTTAATAAAAATACAGCAAACCAAGGAGCTCGCACAAGTGGTTTTGGAGCGTTGCGCTGTGCTTAAACCAACACACGACGCAACAATTATAATTATACAAGTCTGTAGTTGTTTTAAGATTTGTTCTCGCATTTTATCGTCTCTTCCCCAAGACGATAGGCATTATTTGCCAGCACATAAGTTCCCGAAATAATAGCAGTAGTAGGAACGAGTATCGGCGTTAATATAATTCCACTCACGGAATAATACGTATTGGTTTCGTCTGCAACATCGACTATCTTTAGGGTTTTTCTATCCGATGAAATCTCGCACTTGTTGGTGTGAGCAGTATCTTGAACAGGCATTACTACACAAGCGCTGAGTGAGATTATCGGTAACATAACCAGTCTGTTTAACTTCATCACCTTTCCTTGAATTCAGTTTGCAATACTTTCATGACATCGCTATTAGACATAACCTCCCTCTAAAGGTTCCCTGTGCTTTACGCTTAAACTGCGCCAAGCTGGTATTGTTCTCTACGGTTTTCAGTCTTGATCCAACAGCTATTGTGGCTCAATAAATCCGAGGTGCCTCGTTAAAAGTGAAGCACCCAATACTGATCGAGGTTTTAAGATTTACCGAGGTTTTGTTCGTAGACCTTAAGTGCGTGTTCTAAATCTTCTATCAAGTCTTCTACGTCTTCAAGACCTATGTGAAGGCGGATCACGGGGCCCAATGCCCAACCTGTGGTTGATCGCAAATGCTCCATGGTTTTATTGGCTGTAACTAAACTTTCATAGCCGCCCCATGAAAAACCCATTTTAAAATGGGATAAGGCATCTAAGAAACGGTTAATCGCCTTTTGGCTACCTTCTTTCATTACGATTGAAAATAAACCATTACTACCATCAAAGTCTCGCTTGAAGAATTCATGGCCTGGGCAAGTCTCAAAAGCGGGATGTCTAACGTGGTCCACGAGCGGATGCGCTTCGAGCCATTTCGCCACCGTCATTGCCGACTGCTCGTGCTGTTTTAACCTCGCAGGCATAGTACGTAACCCACGTAGTGCTAAATAAGCATCATCTGCAGAGATACATTGACCAAGTAAATACGAGTGCTCTCTAAGCTCAGGCCAATAGCGCTCATTTGCAACAGCAACCCCCATCATGACATCCGAATGCCCAACAATATACTTGGTTGCCGCTTGAATGCTGATATCAACACCATGATCGAGCGGACGAAACTGCCAGCCATTACCCCACGTATTATCAAGCATAGTGATAACGCCACGGCGCTTTGCAACTTCAACCATCGCTGGCACATCTTGAACTTCCATGGTGATTGAACCTGGAGACTCTAGGAACAACACTTTGGTATTGTCTTGAATTAACGCGTCAATACCAGCGCCAACCATAGGGTCATAATAAGTGGTTTCGATACCATAGCCTTTTAACAGCTTATCGCACAAATCTCTGGTTGGTTCATAGGCAGTATCCACCATCAGCAAGTGATCGCCTGCTTTTAAAAATGACAGTAGTGACTGTGCGATAGCAGCAGCACCAGACGGATATAAGGCGCAACCTGCACCATTTTCAAGCTCTGTAATGGCATCTTGCAAGGCGAAATGGGTATTGGTGCCACGGCGGCCGTAAAATAGTGTACGATGTCCACGGCCTTTTATCGCTTCTTGCATTTCGGCAACGCTCTCAAAAACTACAGTAGAGGCGCGCTGAACAACTGGATTTACTACCCCTTTGGTATATTCTGCTTTTCTTCCAGCAGCAACGATTTTAGTATGCTTTTTCATAATTACTCTTCTGATTGTGCACGCCAGTATTCAACTAAATATCTGGAGATCGAGTCTTCTCTGGTGAGTTTATAGCCGGGCTTTGTATCGCCCCACTCTGAAAATGTATTAAGCTCCGCCCGTGAAAACCATTTAGCTTGCTCAAGCTCATCTTGCTCGACAAAAATCTCTGTGGTTTTCGCCTTCGCAATAAATCCAAGCATAAGTGATGACGGGAACGGCCAAGGCTGTGAGGCAATATAAGTGGCGTCGTATGCTTCAACACCCGCCTCTTCCATGACTTCCCTTATAACGGCTTGCTCTAACGACTCGCCGGGGTCAACAAATCCAGCCAGCGTCGAAAATACGCCTTCTGGCCAAACAGCCTGACGGCCCAACAAGCAGCGTTCAACGCCATCAGGGAAAACATGAGTGACAAGCATGATAACGGCGGGATCTGTACGTGGAAACGTCATATGGCGACATTCAGGGTTAACACAGCGTCTTGCATGACCTGCTTCAACCATTTTATTGGATTGCCCACAACGTCCACAAAAACAATGGGTTTTATGCCAGTAGCATAAGCCTCGTGCAAGCACACCAATTGAGCCTTGTTGCTTTGGTAAGTTACGACCCACTTGGCGCATGTCGATGAATTCTGACTCGGAGTCAATAAAAGAAAGCTTGTCTCGTTGTTTAGAGACGTCAAGCGCAAAATAGCTGTGCGCTTCGTCACGGCCTAAGAATATCGCGTCTTGGAGCGCTAAATCAGCGACTTCTGTGCGAGAAAGATAATGTAATTCATTATCTCGGGCACGCACTAAATTAGCGTCGTCTTGAATTAATAACCAGCGACTATTGTCACCCATTTGAGATAATAACCAGTTTTGATCTTTTCTTTCGTTAGACGCTCTGTCCAACGTCATTTGAGTGTAATACAGCAAGCCCCTATTCCTTCGTGTTCTGGAACATTTTATCCACCTCGGCGAGACCTTAAAACTACCATAGCACAAAGGTACAGGCAAAAAAAAAGCCCATAAATGGGCTTTTGAAAACTACAGTGTGATTTCACACTACAGAGAGGCAAGATAGTCCAACAGCTTTTGATTTTCGTTTTCAATATGCTTATAGAATTCAATATCTTTTAGCTTAGATGCCGCAGCTTCATCGATAACGATCACAGCATCACGATGCATTTGTAGTGCCGAAGCAGGACACGCCGCAGTTAACGGGCCTTCCACCATAGCAACAACGGCATCGGCTTTATTCTCACCCGTCGCTAATAACACGACTTTTTTAGCGTCTAAAATCGTGCCAATACCCATTGTGATTGACAAGTGAGGTTGGTACTCATCAGCTTTAAAAAAACGAGCATTATCATCAATCGTCGCTTTCGTTAGAGTTTTAACTCGAGTGCGTGACGTTAAGCCAGAAGACGGCTCGTTAAAGCCAATATGGCCATTTCTGCCAATACCTAACAGCTGTACATCAATACCACCAGCCGATTTAATACGCGCTTCATACTCGCCGCACGCCGTAATTGGATTTTTTGCATCCCCCGGCGGTACGTGCGTGTTACTTTTATCAATGTTGATATGGTCAAACAGCTGCTGCTGCATAAAGTAACGATAACTTTGTGGGTGCGAGCCATCTAGGCCTAAATATTCATCTAGGTTAAAGCTGGTAACTTCAGCAAAACTGATTTCGTTCGCTTGGTTACGCTTAATTAATTCTTGATACAAAGCGACCGGTGTTGAACCCGTCGCTAATCCCAACACAGAGTTAGCTTTACGCTTTAATTGCGTTGTAAAAATGTCTGCACCATATGCTGCCACTTCGGCAGCGTCTTTTAAAATGACTACTTGCATACGATTAACCAAATGTTGAGATGATTAGAATAAAATGGGATCTGAGCCTTGCCTCGCGTGCAATCAAAGCAAGGTCAGATCGAACCTAATTGGGATACACAACATTAGGTTATTACCATTATGACAACGCTGTCATTATTATCAGAAATAATTCGCTTGTAAAGCAAAAGTGAAAAAAAAATATGGATATTTTTTACTCTATGCAATCGAAAGGTGTTAAAAAGCCCACAACGGTGGGCTTTTTGAAAGGAGGCTGGTGAATATTATACACTTACAAAAATACGGCGTTTATACATCCAATGCAGCACTAAAAGCTGTACCGCCAGTAGCGCAAAAACAGCAATTAATGGTTGCCACGCAGTTGGCACAGCGGCCATCACGCCACCGAATACGCTTTTACTAATAAAGGTCCAATTCACTAAGCTCGACGCTAAATAAATAATAATGGAATTAGCCCCAATAATAACAAATGGATACGCCCAACGCTGAAAACTCAGTACATCTACTATCGCGTAAAATACTGCAAGTAGAATTGCACTCCAGCCAACGGTTACTAGCACAAATGAGCTTGTCCACAATTCTTTATTAACTGGAAATTGCATGTCCCAAAGCCAACCTAGTGCTAAGACGAGTACACCTGAGCCTGCCAAAATACCAACGGTTTTCCATTCTCCCTGCTTTTGTGCATTAGCAATAGCACGACCAGCAAATACACCTGCGATAGCATTTACAATGGCAGGTAAGCTTGACAGTACACCTTCAGGGTCAACCGGACGATTTTGATAACTGATCCCTGGTAGTAAATACGTATCAATGAACGCATTCCAACTACCAACACCATTTGCACTTAAGTCCCCCGCTTGCCCACCAGGAACCGGGATAAAGCAAAGCAGTAACCAATAAAATATCAATATGCCTACACCCACATAAGCCAAGGTTCGCAAGCTCGTATGCCAAACCAGTAAAGCACAAAAGAACCAAGCAAACGCAATGCGACCTAATACACTGGCGTAGCGAACACCGTCAGGATCCATTGGGATCCCAGTTCCCCAACCATGGTTGTATAACACGCCAAAAGCACACAGTAACAAAAGGCGCTTCAGTGCTTTGAGATAAAACGGTTTACGTTCATTAAAGGGCAGATGGTCGATACGTTTAGGTGACAAGCCCATCGCCACACCCGATAAAAAGATAAACAGTGGAAAGATAAGATCATAAAAAGTAAAGCCATGCCAAGGGCTGTGTAGCGTGTGCGCTTCGAACGCCTTCCACCCTTGCCATCCGGTCAATACAAACAGTGCCGCAAAAATAGACTGGCCACCTAAGATCCAGAACATATCCATGCCGCGTAAGGCATCTAAAGACGCAAGTCGCTTTGGCTTATTATTCGTTGTCATTGTTATTTATCCGCGTGAAAACATTAACTATGGATCGCTCAATCAAGCAAATCCATTTGCCTCAAGGTTAGTTTTGATGCGCGTTGCACTCATGACTCTATCATTACGCACACGACATTAACTTCCTGAGTTGTCGATCCACCCATGCTTAACCAAATACCGGCTAAGCTTAAAAAACAAAGCCCCGCGGTACTGCTGCGGGGTTTTATCAGGGAAACTTAAGCGGCCGTTTCCGTCCACTATTCAATTGCAAATCAATTACAGCAACTGACCACCAATATAGGTTTGCTTCACAATCAAATCGCTGTTGAGCACCACGAAATCAGCATCAGCACCCGATCTTAGATGCCCCTTTTGAGACAGGCCAAGATATTGCGCAGGGTAAAGAGAGGCCATGCGCAAACTCTCCGCTAGGCTCACGTTAAGCGTATTGACGGTATTTCGCACCGCACTTGCCATATCCAATACACTGCCAGCAAGCTCACCGGTTGTTGAATTTAACCGATCGCCGGTACGAATAACTTTTCTGCCATCAAAAAAGTCAAACTCCGTATCATCTGTACCAACCGGAGGCATGGCATCCGTCACTAGCATCATTTTGCCGCGCTGCTTAGTACGAATCGCAAGCTGCGCCGACAATGGATGAACGTGATGGCCATCAACAATCAAACCACACCAGCTATTGTCATTCCAAAGCGCGGCGCCGACAACGCCCGGCTCACGGGAAGTAAACGCAGACATTGCATTAAATAGGTGAGTAAAGCCATCAACGCCAATATTGAGTGCAGCGTTAGCGGTGTCATAGTCCGCGTTTGAATGACCGATACACACTTTCACACCCAATGAAATCAAGCGTTCGATATCGCTAAGTGGCACAGTTTCAGGTGCTAAAGTCACCATTTTGATGCCTAAATCTTGACGCGCGTAAACCGCAAATTCTTGCTCTGAAATTGGTCTAATGAACTTTTCGCTATGCGTACCCTTTTTAGGATGAGATAAGTGTGGACCTTCAAAATGGATCCCAAGCACTCCGGGCTGATTAGTAGCAATCGCTTCTGCCGTTGCATCTGCCGCTTGTTGCATCACTTCAATTTTGTCAGTGATAAGGGTTGGCATTAATCCCGTGGAACCAAATTGGCCATGTGCTTTAACCATAGTCGCCAAGCATGCCGTCGATTGCTCGGCGTTAAAAAATGCACCACCACCACCATTAACTTGTACGTCAATAAAGCCTGGTGCAACTAGTCCCGATAACTTAGATACATTGGTCGCTTGCGACTCATTGATATAACCAATTTGGCCGTTGTTTATTTCGAAGTAAACGTCTTTTCTAAAACTTTCACCATCAAAAAACTCTGGAGCAAAATAACATTGAGTCGTCATTAGTTCGCCTTTTTTAATTCTTGACCTGCACTTTGAATTGCAAAGTAAATTGCCCCCATTTCAGGAGGTTGTTTCGGTAATTGGACTTGCTTTGCAACTTCTGGGTCGAGCCAAGGTTGTAGCGGCTCTGATAATCCGCCGATCATAGAGAGTCTAGGTGGGTTTAGTTCAAGTAAACGCTTTGCTAAACGACTAATATATTCCGCACCAGACTTTACAATAGAAAGAGACATTTCATCATTTAGTTTGGCTTGCTCTAATACATAACGAGCCAGCTTTGCATACCCACTAGATGGCTGCCCCGCCATCTGTTCAGCAATACCCATAGCCCCTTTCGCACTGAAGTGCTCTAGTAGTACTTGGCTCAATGACGTTTTTTCGCCAAGGCCATCGAGATCGAGTAATGCAGCTTTTACTGCCTCTAACCCCATCCAAGCGCCACTACCCATATCGCCTTGCGCAAAGCCATGACCACCATAGCTCACTGTTTTACCATCAATTAACGCAAAGCCACAGGAGCCGGTGCCCGTAATAATCACGGCACCATCGCTACCTTCATGAGCACCAATACACGCGGTGTGTAAGTCTGTAGTAAGGAACATTTGTTTAAAGGGATGCTCCCACTGCATGATTTTGTCATAGAGCGCGGGTAAATTAACACCTGCAAGACCAAGGCCTGCATTTAGCTCTTGTACTTGTTCAACACGCAGACCCGCGTCTTGTAACGCCATTTGTGTCGACACCATGATGGATTCAAACGTGCGCTCTAAACCATGTAAGGGATTCGCAGGACCGCCTAGACCCGTACCCAAAACGCCATGTTGAAGAGAATAAATTGTAGCGCGGCATTTTGTTCCACCACCATCGACGCCGATGTATAGTTGGTCTTGGTTAACCTGTTTAGCCATCATGTAAAGACCCCTACTTTGTTCTGGATTAGACCGCGTTATTGTTTTCGTTGGACACGGTTTTTCATTCATGTTGAATTGATGTTACACAACAAATGACAGCGTTGTCATTAAATTTTTCAAGAAATTTCTTCATTTTGAAAAAAACTAATATTGCACAGTTTGTGAGGATTGTCAGTGAAAAATTGCAATAATCGTCAAATTACAAGGACTAACAGAGATTAGGGATTGTTAGACACATAATAAAAAAGCGACTCAATATTACATCAAGTCGCTTTATCGATTTAACCTTATCGTTCAGGTTATTCGCTATCGTAAGTCTAGATTACTTAACCCCAAGTTCTCTTAAACGCTCTTGCAAATAGCTATCTGCAGTGTAACGCTCTGACAACACAACATCCGGTCTTGGATGTAAGAATAGCGGCAATGAAATACGAGATTTCGTCGACGCTTTGCCCGTAGGGTTAATCACACGGTGAATTGTCGATGGGAAGTAATCACCCGACGCCTCTTGCAGCATGTCACCAATGTTAATAATCAACGAACCAAAGTCGCATGGTACGTCTAACCAACTGCCATCTTGTCTTTGCACTTGCAGGCCTGGCTCATTTGCCGCTGGCAATACAGTAAGTAGATTGATATCACCATGAGCTGCGGCGCGAATTGCACCAGGTTCTTCATCACCTGTCATTGGTGGGTAATGAAGAATACGCAGTAATGTCTGCTCTGATTCTTTGATCATATCTTTAAGATCAATAGAGAATCTCGCTCTCACATCTGCAGGCGCTTCAGCTTGTACCCAGCTTAGCAATTCTTGAGCAAACTCGCTCGCTAAACGGTAATATTCACGAATCTCTGCTTCTAATTGAGCTGGTACGCGACCTTTTGGATAAACGTGAAAGTACTCTTTGATGTCTTTGACTGTAAAACCTTTCGCAACTTCAGAGACTTCTGGTGGGAAGTAACCATCTTGAGTTTCTTTATTGAAAAGGAATTCGTGTTTTTCTTCTGAATTAAAAAATTCTTGCCAATGTTTGTAGATTGATTCAACCAACTCTTGTGGAATTGGGTGATTTTTTAGTACACCGAAACCCGTGTTTCTTAAAGATTCTACAAATTCTTTCGCAGCATTTGGCGATTGATAGTCTACGGTAGGTAACTGTTGCATAATGGTTCCACCAAAATTATTAGTAATTCATGGTTATTTACTCAATTGCACATTGGAGTAAATAACGCACTTCCCGTGTCATCTCAACACTGCGTACCTAGTAGAAGGTAAGGCGTATGTTATCGGGTCTGTTAACCTAGGGGGTTGTTTTTAAGCAGTAAACTTGTATTTAACAAGCCTCACTCAAAACAGCAACAGCAAAGGCTAAAAAGCCCTTATACGATCGTGTTGTCGATAATTCTTCAAAAAGTGTAGCTAATTACATGGTTAGCAGAGTACTTTTTAAAGATTACGTTTTAACAGCGAGCGAGCTTATTGAATTAGGGCAAATGATATAAGGACTTATGTCCGCTTTTATGTATAGGACCTGAGACTTTTGATACAGATCAAGCATTCTCGGGTGCATCTATTGGTATTTGGATATCCCACTCCAATCCTTGCGGTGTATTTTTCACGCTAAACTCTCCATTGAGTGCCCCTGAAACCAAGTTGGCAGTTAAATTTGCGCTTAACCCAACATGGCCTGCATTACCTCTTTTTGTTGTAACAAATGGTTTTAATAACTCTTGTGTACTAATTCCTCTAAGCCCTATTCCATTGTCAGTATAATTCACATGTAAATTGTTACCCGAGTGCGTGAAGGTGATAGTCGCAAGGTGATCATGGTCAATCCAGGCATGCGCAATAGAGTTTTCAACTAAGTTGCTCAACACCTCAACCAGAGCTTGTCCATCCACGTAAACCTCAGTTGTTGTGTTACCAACAAACTGGATTTGTACGTCTTGCTTGGAAAAATCTTTTTTCAGTCTTGTTTCTATTTCTTGTAATTTAACGTCAGCACAGCTGCTATCTCGCTCAGACTGAGAGACCGATTTTAATAAGCTGACAAACTTAGCCACTTTTTCTAGATTACGGCTGCACAGCGCACTACTGTCTTTGATCTGTTCAAACCCCGTAACCAACCCATCCTGCGTAAGCGTACCTGCGGTAAGTGCACTTTGTAGCTCTTGCATGACGCCTTCTAAAAAGGTGTTGGACGTAATACTGGTACCAAGCGGGGTATTGATTTCGTGTGCAATCCCCATCACCATTTGGTTTATGGCTTTAGATAGCTGCTGTTTTACCGCTAACTTTTGCGCTTCAATTAACTTAAACTGGGTGTTTACTCTGGCTATGATTTCAGCGGGTTTATAGGGTTTGGTAATGTAATCAACACCACCGACCTCGAATGCCTGTACCAAGCTCTCGCTGTCTTCATAAGCACTCACAAAAATTACGGGAATGGCCGCCGTTGAATTGTCGGACTTAAGCACTTTACATAGCTCAATCCCCGACATATTTGGCATTTTTATATCAGTAATAATTAATTCAGGCTGATGCTTTTTAACGATACCTAAGGCAATGTCCCCCCCTCGTGCTGCCAATACTTTATATCCTTCCTTTCTTAGTATGAGCTGCAATACTTGGAGGTTTTCCGGCATATCGTCAACAATTAAAATGTCTGACATGTAACGTTACTCAAGTCCTTAAGATAGACACTTTTTACAGCATAGCTTGAGAAATTGTATATCGCGACTATGTTTATATATAAATTCACGCGTAAATAATAACTTATGTCCTCAAAAGCATTACTAAGTTGGATCGCACTTTTCGCCTTGATGGCAGCCCTAGGAAGCGCAACGCTTATCTACTACTCAACAACCACTCATAGCACACTCGCGACCGACGTTAATACCGCTTATCACAACCACCTCTCACTTGAGATGTATAGCAAAGATAAAAACGCCCAATGGCTCGATGACATCAAATCTGCACCAAGTCACTCATTGCCACTACCGCTACAACAAATTTATGAAACCCAAGCAAGATTAAAATCTCGATTTTTAGCAAACACGGTTGAACAGGTCGATTTACCTCAAAGTTATCAAAACGCCATCTCGCAACTGCCTCTCATTGCAAACGCTGAGCTCGAAACACGCACCAATCAACAACTTAAAATACTGTTAATTACTGGCCTTGCTTTCGCGGTGTTAACACTATTTTTAGGCTTTTATGTTTGGTTTATGCGCACTAAACATTTCTCCCCGCTCTATCGCATCGTCAATACGCTACGTGCACAAGCGTTAAATGGCGCCCCTCTTTCAGTAGCCCCCACAAACAGTGACGCTGATGTAAAACGGCTCACACAAGCGATCCATGCTGCCACCACCTCTCAAAGCCAAAAGCTGGCGTCAGCCGCAATTATCGAAAACTATAATCGCGAACTAAAATCCATCACCGGCTCCGAACCTATCGTGCGCCACGCACTAGAGTTTATTGCCAATGAGTTCAATGCACCGAGTGTTTGTCTCTATGCCAATTTAGAAGACGACACCTTGTCATTAGTGAAAAGCCATGGAGTGACACCAAGCCACTCAATTATTGCGTCCACGATAGCGCTTTGCGCAACAAATAATGAACCACAAGTACAACAAGAACCGTTGTGGCTCAAAGAACAAGAAGTTGAAGTGAAGTTACAAAGCCGTTATTGCTTTCCACTAGCCATCGGTAATCATGTAGTGTATGTGCTGCTAGTTGGTAGTGCGCAGGCGTTGATAGACAGCCAATTCGAAGCGCTTGAGTACTTGTGTAAGGACTTAAGCCTCGCGCTTGCTATTAATGAAAATATCGAAAAACAACAAAAGACAGAGTCGGCCTTAAGCGAACAACTTGAGCTTACCCACCACATTATCAATGCTATCCCAAACCCTACGTACTATCGTTCTACTGACGGTGTATTTATGGGGGTAAACAAGTCCTTTTTGACACTGTTAGATCAATTTGAAGTAGATGTGATTGGCGCTAAACTAGACGAAATTTTTGATTTAGGAATAGCCAGCCTATTTGAGTCCAAAGCCCACGAGATTATCAGCACAACCCAAGAGCAAACCTACGAAGTACTATTGCTTGATGGCCAAGAGCAAGCGCGGGAACTGATTGTATACGAAGCACCATTTTTTAATGAAAATGGTGCTGTAGCTGGGATTGTTGGCATGTACCTTGATGTTTCGGAGAGGAACCAACTGCAACGAGAGCTCATAGAGGCAAAAGACTTGGCTCAAAACTCGGCAAAAGCGAAAAGCGAATTCCTCGCCAACATGAGCCATGAAATTAGAACCCCAATGAACGCGATTATTGGTATGTCTCATCTCGCACTCGCGACCGAATTAAATGCAAAGCAGCACGACTACGTATCAAAAATAGATACTGCGGCAAAGCAATTACTGAGATTGATCAACGATATACTCGATTTTTCAAAAATCGAAGCTGGCAAAATCGAGTTAGAATACCAGGCTTTTTCAACAGAAAAACTACTCGACAGTGTTGCCACCATCGTCAGTGTAAAAGCCCAAGAGAAACAACTAGAGTTAGTCTTTGATTTAGACTCACAAGTGCCCTACTGTGTGATTGGCGATCAATTTAGAATAAGCCAAGTACTCATCAATTTAGCGGGTAACGCGGTTAAATTCACAGAAACCGGTGAGGTTGTTATTCGTGTTGCCCTCGTCAATGTCGAAAAAGGGTTAGCGAAAATTAAGTTTAGCGTCAAAGACTCCGGTATTGGCATGAATAAACGTCAGCAAAAAAACCTATTTCAATCTTTCTCGCAAGCAGACAATTCAATCACCCGAAAATATGGCGGTACTGGGCTTGGCCTCACAATTTCGCAGCAACTGGTCAAGCTTATGGGGGGAGAAATATATGTTGAGAGTGAGGAGAACGTGGGTTCGGAGTTTTATTTCACATTAGAAATGGAAGTCAGTGACGAGCTGAGTCAGGCGAAAATGGCCTCTACCCACTTATCAGAGCTATCAGCAACAATTATTGACGATAACCAACACGCATTGGACGTGTTAAGCGGTATGCTAACAAACTTTGGTATGCAGGTTTGCTCTTATTTAGACCCTCATAAGGCGTTAAATCAATTCGTCCTGACACAAGATTTACCCGATCTTATTTTCGTCGATTGGCATATGCCGAAATTAGATGGTATTGAGCTGATCACTAAGCTGCAATCGCAAATCGATGTGTCGCAAAGTAAGTTCATTTTAGTCACAGCTTATGGTCGAGAATTAAACCTCAACGATAGCCAAGCCAGTTTAGTCGATGGTGTACTTTTAAAGCCGATTAATCCGTCAAATCTTGTGGACGTTATTCAAAATGCCGTGTTTGACTCACCAGAAATAAGAACCACTATCACCAAAAAAGAACAAACGATTAGTAAACAAGCACTAAATGGCATATCGATTTTGGTTGCGGAGGATCAACCTGTCAACCAGGAAATCGCAGTGGAGATCTTATCTAGCTTCGGAGCGCAAGTGGCGGTCGCTGATAATGGGCAAGAAGCCATTGAGCAAGTTCATCGCAAACATATAGATATTGTTTTAATGGATATGCAAATGCCAGTGATGGATGGCATTACCGCGACGCAAAACCTTCGTATAGAGTTCGATAAAAATACACTTCCTATTCTCGCGATGACCGCCAATGCCATGGAAGAAGACATCCAGACTTGTATCGATGCTGGTATGAATGACCACGTCACCAAACCCATCGACGTTGAGCAACTCGTTAAAAGTATTTTGAAATATGCAAGCGCTGAGACCAGTAACCTTTCAGCAACGCCAGTAGCAAATCAACCAGAAGTCACTACAGAAGTAGAGGAAGTTGATGAGGTCATTGAGTTTGAAGGCATTGATATTGCCGAGGGTATTGCTCGAGCAGCTGGCAACCAAAAGGTTTACTTCGATATCTTAGAAAAGTTCCTATCCCAGCAGATTGAAGAGCTGATCAATTTAAAACAGGCTTTAGCCATTGAGAATTTTGAACTGGCACATAGCATGTTACATGCATTAAAAGGTGCTAGCGCTAATCTTTCGATTGTTAGGCTGACTGAAGAGTTTAAGCACATTGAGGCTTCTCTTAATGTCCGCCCACCTAATGCGAGCGAAATTGACGAACTGATTAAATACGTTAAATATGCACTGGAGCAATGCCAAAAACGTCGTAAAAAAGAAGCGTCTCATCAGGTAAAAAATGTAACGAAAAACAACGAAGAAAAAGGTGGCAATAGTCAATTAGAGGAACTTATCCAGCTCGCGTGTGCGTTAAGAGATTATGATACCCAAGCCACAGAGCTAGTAGACTCAATTTCAGTAAGTAGCTATTTGACTGAACCAGAACTACAGAAATTAAAAACCGCCATCGCCCGCTTTGAGTTCAATGAAGCCTTTATGATGCTAACATCCATAAAGCATGTAGAAGAAGCACCTGAGCTTAATGCAGGAAAAGGCGCACTGCATTAGTACCTTTGCTATATATTTTATCCTAGGGCGAAATGAAGATTTTTACCTAGCAGAAAGGCCACTGAGGTGGCCTTTCTAATTACGTGCTCCAAGAAAACGGTTTTACAGTCCTAACTGATCCATAAAGTCGTCATCTACAACATCTTCTTCCTGCGGCTTCGCTGGCTTTTTCTTCTCAGCCTGACTTGCAATAATGTCATCTGGGTCTACCGACTCCGCAATATCAAAGTCATGTAGCTTAATAAATTCAGTTTTATCCATTGCCAATTCAAGATAGAAAATATTCTGGCCTTGAGTGGTAAAGGTAACGCGTCTTGCCTGCGGGCGATCCATCGTTGTGTCTACCGAGATCTGCACCTGTTTGTTGATAGCCATCATCTTAGGTTGGTTTTGCGTGATAGAGGTATGTAGTTGCTCACGTACTTTGTTGGTGAAATCACCAACAATTTGGTTCATCAACTCACCCAATACATTGGCAACGTCGTCGGACAAATGACTATGCGCAATTTCTTCTTCAGGCATGCCCATGTTGCGCATGTAATCGGTATACACCTCCATTGCTGCTTGCGCGGTAAAATTAGTTACGACTAAACCGGTAAAGCCGCCATCAAACAATACGAAACAGCCGATGTCAGGCCTCATACAGGTACGAGTGATCTTTTGTACCATCGCGGAATAGTTAATTTGGTTGCCGCTTGCCGACGACAGAACTTCTGTTACTGAGTGGCATAGCGTTGAGAGGATATCTTCTGTGCTAATCACTTTGCTTTTCGCCATTTTTGGTCTCATATTTACTTCTTATTATTAATAGTAGCCAAGCTACTGAATTTATCACTGACTATCCAGCATAAAATGCTAAAATAGCGAGATTATTTTCAAAGAGAGATTTAATGTGACGGGCAAAGACAGTATTTATGCCACTGAGCAAGCAGTAAAAGATTTCACTTTCGACGCCAATGTCGTCGAAGTGTTTCCAGATATGATCCAACGCTCAGTGCCGGGCTACGCGACAATAGTAAGCACAATGGGCAAACTTGCGGGTACTTACGCGCAAAGTAACTCAAACTTATATGACTTAGGCTGCTCTTTAGGCGCGGTCACGCTAAGCATGCGTAGAAATATAGATAAAGAAAACTGTCATATCATTGCCGTGGATAATTCACAGCCTATGGTAGAGCGTTGCCAACTGCATTTAAAAGGCTTTAAATCTGACGTCCCAGTCTCGGTCACTTTAGGTGATATCAATGAAATAGAGATTAGCAATGCATCTGTCGTTGCGATGAACTTCACCCTACAGTTTATTCCACCAGAAAACCGCAAAGCAGTTCTCGAAAAAATATATCAGGGTTTAAAACCTGGTGGCGTACTGCTATTAAGTGAAAAAATCCGCGGTGAAAACGGTACTAAAGACAACTTACTTATCGACCTTCACCACGACTTTAAACGCCACAATGGCTACTCAGAATTAGAGATCAGCCAAAAACGCACTGCGATTGAAAACGTGATGCGCACGGACTCGTTAAGTACCCATATGACAAGATTAGAGGATATTGGCTTTAATCAAACTCAAGTGTGGTATCAGTGCTTTAACTTCTGCTCAATGGTAGCAATAAAATAGAGGCAATTATGAATCATTGGTTTACCGACTTTTATGCAACCATTGCGAAAACCCCTTTGAGCCATTGGCTAGAAACGTTGCCTGCGCAGCTTAGCCATTGGCAAAAAGAAGCCCAACATGGCGACTGGCCGAAATGGGAAAAAGTCATTAAAAATCTACCAGAGATCTCAACCACGCATGTTGATATAAAAACCAAGGTTGAGATAGGTACTGGCGAAGACGTCAATGAAGGTCATCAAAAGCAGTTAACGCATTTACTAAAACGCATGATGCCATGGCGTAAGGGACCATTTCATTTACATGGCGTCCATATTGATACTGAGTGGCGCAGCGACTGGAAATGGGACCGACTGCTCCCCCATATTAGCGACCTTCACGGCCGTAATGTATTAGATATCGGCTGTGGCTCTGGTTATCACTTGTGGCGTATGCGCGGTGAAGGCGCAGATCTTGTTGTTGGCATTGATCCTTCCGATCTATTTTTGTGCCAATTTCAAACGATTAAACACTTTAACCCCGATCCAAACGTGCATTTACTACCACTAGGTGTAGAGCAACTGCCTGAGTTAAAAGCATTTGATACTGTGTTTTCAATGGGCGTGCTATATCACCGTCGTTCACCAATCGACTTTTTAGCGCAGCTAAAGTCTCAGCTAAGAAAAGGTGGCGAATTAGTGCTAGAAACACTCGTGATTGAAGGCGATGTAAATACCGTATTAGTGCCGACCGATCGCTACGCCAAGATGCGCAACGTATGGTTTATTCCAAGCTGTGATGCATTAACATTGTGGCTTGAGCGCGTGGGCTTTAAAGATATCAAAGTGGTAAACAAAGACGTCACGTCGTTAGACGAGCAGCGCCAAACCCCTTGGATGGAAACAGAGTCGCTTGCTGATTTCTTAGATCCAAATGACACTAGCAAAACCATTGAAGGCTACCCCGCTCCGCTCCGTGCTATATTTATCGCAAAAGCGTAAAACTGGTAAGGGGCACCAGCCCCTTACTCATAAGAACCATCAAAATAAAGCCATAACCGACTGATTTAGTTTCATTATTTTATTAATCTAAGGTTGACCCAAACATTCTTCGTTCATTACAATCACGCCACTATGCGGTTGCACTGCGTAGCTTGAATTAGACTATACAATAAGGAATTGTTAATGAAAAAGATGTCTCTTACCGCCCTCTTCATTTCTTCACTCGCGCTTAGTGGTCAAGCAATTGCTGACGATTTTATGATCACGAAAGAAAAACAACCTAGTCGGATGCTAGTATTAAGCTCTGCAGGCGGTCTTTCGACTACAGAGTTTTCTGTATTAAACATCGATTTAAGTGATATCCCATATGGAAGCAAAACGGGTACTATCACTGGAGTTAGCTATACTTCAGCGGGTTACGCCGATCCTGCCAATGAAACGGTGGAGCTTTGTTTCAGTCGTGCATACAGCACGGCACCTTTCAAGTGCATTGAAATTAATCCTAACGATTCAGGGAATACAGCTACGTTTAATGGTGAGGCATTTAAAGCGGGTATTTCAGCCTCTATCGTTCATAGAGTAGAAGCCACAGGCAACTTCCATTATGCAGAGCCAAGTCGAAAAGAAAGTATTACTTTCCACTACAGCACTTATTAAAACGATTTAGCTAGTTTAGAAATAATGTAGGAGTCCCATAGGACTCCTACACGTTAACCAAGCGAACGCTTAGTTATTAACCCAATAGTTCACCTAACTGCTTGCTTACCGCATCAACAGCTTGTGTACCATCTAGTTTGTGATATTGCGTGTTACCAGCATCCGCTTCCGCACTGTAGTAGTCTACCAGTGGTTTTGTTTGCTCATGGTAAATCGCCAGACGTTTACGTACTGTCTCTTCAGTGTCGTCATCACGAATGATTAGGTCTTCACCCGTTACGTCATCTTTGCCTTCTACTTTAGGCGGGTTGTAAACGATGTGGTAAACACGACCAGAACCTGGGTGTACACGACGACCGCTCATACGCTCAACGATGATCTCATCTGCCACGTCAAATTCGATAACATGGTCAACTTTGATGCCATTTTCTTTCATTGCATCTGCTTGTGGAATTGTGCGTGGGAAGCCATCAAGCAAGAAGCCATTTGCACAATCTTCTTTTGCGATGCGCTCTTTTACCAAGCCGATAATGATTTCATCAGATACTAGTTGACCTGCATCCATGACTTTTTTCGCTTCAAGACCCAACGGAGTCCCTTCTTTGATAGCAGCACGTAACATGTCGCCTGTAGAGATCTGAGGGATCCCATATTTGTCCATTAGAAATTGAGCTTGAGTACCTTTACCTGCACCCGGCGCGCCTAGCAAGATGATGCGCATAATTGAATCCTCGTTTGGAGTTATTGGTGTTTGTGTGGTGAATTTTTCCATATACGGTGCCGATCCTCAAGGAACTTATACTAATTGATAAGGAAGAATGGCAATTTTTCCGTCAAAAACAAAAAAGCTCCGCGATCTGCAGAGCTTTTGGTCAGAAATTAATCCTGATTATAAAAATGCACCTAGTGCTTTAACTTGGTCTAGCATGCGGCAAGAGAAGCCCCATTCGTTATCATACCAAGCCATCACTTTTACCAGCTTTCCATCTACTTTGGTTTGTGTTGAGTCAAACACTGAAGAAGCTGGATTGTGGTTGAAATCGATAGAAACCAAAGGTAATTCATTGTACTCAAGGATTGCACTCATCGCGCCCTCAGCAGCCGCTTTGATTGCCGCATTCACTTCTTCTTTTGAAGTGTCACGCTTAGCAACAAACGTTAAATCAACCAGTGATACGTTGATGGTTGGCACACGAACCGCCATACCATCTAGTTTGCCAGCAAGTTCAGGAAGCACTAAGCCAACCGCCTTTGCCGCACCCGTTTTCGTCGGGATCATCGACTGAGTAGCACTACGCGCACGATATAAATCAGGGTGGTAAACGTCTGATAGATTCTGATCGTTGGTGTAGGCATGAATGGTTGTCATGCTACCTTGCTCAATACCAATAGTGTCATTCAAAACTTTTGCAATAGGCGCAAGACAGTTTGTGGTACAAGATGCGTTAGAGATAATGGTTGATTCAGCATTTAGCACTTCGCTGTTAACACCATGAACAACCGTTGCATCCATATCTGTGCCCGGCGCAGATACAATCACTTTTTTCGCACCGGCTTCGATGTGTTTAGCCGCAGCTTCGCGAGAAGTGAACAACCCAGTACATTCAAGTACGATATCAACGTTTAGCGCTTTCCAAGGAAGATTTGCAGGGTCACGCTCTTGCGTTAGCGTGATTTCGTCACCACCGATGACGAGTGTGTTGTCGTTAAGAACAACCTGCTCTTGAAAGCGACCATGTACAGAGTCAAATTGGGTCAAATGCGCGTTTACGTTCGCAGGTGCGAGATCGTTGATGGCAACGACTTTGATGTCTTTATTCTGACCTGACTCGTACAGTGCACGAAGTACGTTACGACCGATACGTCCATAGCCATTAATTGCGATATTAATCATGATAACTGTCCCCTAATCTATTTTACTTCACTTGCTTGTTTCGCAAGCGCTTCAATGGCTTGCCAGTCTTTGTTTGCGATAAGTGCTTTATCAAGCATCCAAGTACCGCCCACACATACCACATTGTCGAGTGCAAGATACTTAGGTGCAGTTGCCAACGAAATACCACCCGTTGGACAGAATTTTACTTGTGGAATTGGTCCGCCAATGGATTTAAGCATTGGTGCACCGCCTGCAGCTTCTGCTGGGAAAAACTTTAAGAATTCAAAACCGTGACTTGCAAGCTTCATCACTTCGCTTGGCGTTGCAGCACCTGGAAGAAATGGAATACTTGACGACTTAGCCAGTTCCAATAATTCGTCATTGACACCTGGACTTACCATGAAGTCAGCACCGGCTTCTACAGAGGCATTAAAGGTTGCCTTATCCACTACCGTACCAGTACCAACATAGGCGTCTGGTAAGGCCGCTTTAATGTCTTTTACCGCTTGCGCTGCCACCGGTGTACGAAGTGTCACTTCAAGTGCTTTTAAGCCACCATTAAACAATGCCGTGGCAAGTGGCACCGCGTCTTCGAGGTTATCAATAACGATAACCGGAACCACTGGTGCTGCTGACAATATCTCTTTAATACTCATGCTCACCCTCATCCCACTGTTATTATTCTTCGATGCCAAATGAGCATGCGCCTTGATCTGCACTGCTCACTACGTGTCTAAATCCTGAGAATAGCTCTCGACCCGTACCAAATGTTTGCGATTGCGGTGAAAGCTGTAATTCGCGCTGCGCCATTTCTTCATCAGAAACGTGCAGCACTAATTCGCCTTTTGGTGCATTTAAGGTGATCAAATCACCTTCGTGTACTTTTGCAATTGCACCACCTTCAACCGCTTCCGGTGCAAGGTGGATCGCCGCAGGTACTTTACCCGAAGCGCCAGACATACGACCATCAGTCACAATCGCCACTTTAAAACCTTGGTCTTGTAATGTAGCCATGACAGGTGTCAGTTTATGTAACTCAGGCATACCTTTCGCTTTAGGGCCTTGCTCTTTGATCACGGCAATAAAGTCCTGGTTAAGCTTGCCAGCACTAAAGGCTTCTTGTAATTCGCTTTGAGAGCTGAATACTTTCGCCGGTGCAGTCACCGTTTGGTGCTGCTCTTGTACCGCAGACACTTTAATCACCGCTTTACCCAAATTACCATTAAGTAGTTGCAAGCCGCCTTGCTTGTTAAATGGATTTGCTACTGGGCGAAGTACTTCTTCATCCAGTGAATTCTCAGGTACTGGTACCCACTTCACTTTGGCAGGACCTTGATTATCGCTGATGATCACATTGCTGTTGATATCCAGTAATGGTTCCATCGTGTAAGCATCAAGTCCTTCACCCACAATCGTTTTTACGTCATTGTGTAAGAAGCCGCCATCTCTTAATTCACGCATTAAGAAGCCCATGCCACCAGCCGCTTGGAAGTGGTTTACATCGGCATGACCATTTGGATAAATACGCGTTAATAACGGCACTACTTCAGACAAATCCGCCATGTCTTTCCAAGTGATTTGCACGCCTGCCGCTTTTGCCATTGCAACTAAGTGAATGGCATGATTGGTAGAACCACCGGTAGACAAAAGGCCGACCAAGCCATTGATCACGGTTTTTTCACTCACGATATCCGCAAGTGCATTGCCGCTTTTACCGTCAAGTAGCTGAGTTAGCATGGTTTCAACCGCACTCGCCGTTAAGCCATCTCTTAATTCAGTGTATGGGTTGATAAACGAGCTACCAGGTAAATGAAGACCCATGATCTCCATTAACATCTGGTTCGAGTTCGCCGTACCGTAGAAAGTACAAGTACCCGCACTGTGGTATGAAGCACTCTCAGCTTCCAGTAACTCTTCGCGGCTGACTAAGCCCTGTGCAAACTTTTGACGAATGCGTGCCTTTTCTTTGTTCGGGATCCCTGATTGCATTGGACCTGCTGGTAAAAAGAAAATCGGCAAATGGCCAAAAGACAAAGCACCGATTAATAGTCCTGGGACGATTTTGTCACATACACCAAGACAGAAAACCCCATCGAAGACATCGTGTGATAACGCCACTGCTGTTGACATGGCAATGACATCACGAGAGAACAAAGACAGTTCCATGCCATCTCGGCCTTGGGTAACCCCGTCACACATAGCAGGTACACCACCCGCTACTTGCGCAGTCGCGTCAAACTTGTTTGCCACTGCTTTAATTAAATCTGGATATTCTTTATAAGGTTCGTGCGCAGACAGCATGTCATTGTAAGAATTGATAATTGCTAGGTTCGGTTGCTCGTCTTCTTTCAGACGTGCTTTGTCACTGCTTGAACAAGCAGCCATTACGTGTGCTAGGTTTCCACAGCCCAGTCCTGCTCGTACGCGCGTTTGTTTTTTTGCTTGTTGGATTCGAGCTAAATAGGCTTGACGTGTTGCTTTGCTTCGCTCAATGACGCGTTCGGTGACTTCCTGAATTCGTGGATGCAACATATTACTGACTCTCTAGTGTTAGAGGAAAAAGGCTCTGCACGATTACCAGCATTCGTGGTAATCCTTGTACAGAGCTGCTTTGATTTACCCGTTCAAAGGTACGCTATCAGGTTGTCTCTCACCCCAACCTGACACCGGTGTCACTATATTTACGCATAAAGCTGACACCGGTGTCAACCCTTCTTATAAATTTAGTCTAACTTTTTAAAATGACCAAATTATAACCACTTAAAACTTTGCCGATATCTGCAGTCTTAAAATCATTACCTAACTGATTTTATTAGTAATTATTATGACAAAAAGAATAATATTAATGATTGAGCGAAATCATTATTTGATAGCAAAGTTATCAATGAGCCTTAACTTGGTAACATGGCCTTTAATCGCTGGGTCAGCGAGCCTGATTATCGCGACATAAATCTGCGCATTTATCTAGTCCGCAACGTTTTCCCTAGTCGCTGCGAAAATAAAAAGCCCAACGGCTATGCGTTGGGCTTTGGGGCAAGTATAAAAATTGAAAAAGTTATGAATTCGAGCGCGCTTTCGTCGACTCTCGAGTGATGAGTTTAGCTTCTAAAACTTGCTGAAACGGTGCTTCTTGCGGCTGAGATATATGCTTAATCAGCTCTTCTACCGCTATCCGAGTCATTTCTTCCACAGGTTGTGCTATCGTCGTCAGACCCGGCCAAATATGCCTTGCGATAGGTGCGTTATCAAACCCAGCAATAGATAGCTGCTCGGGTACTTTGATCTCTCGCTGCGTAGCAAGTTTTAACACGGCCGCAGCCATGTAGTCGTTTGATGCAAATACGGCCGTTGGTCTTGGCTCTAAGTCCAATATGGCTTTTGCACTGTCTGCACCTGAGTGATAACTAAAGTTACCTTCTGCAACTAATCGCTCTCGATATTCAATACCATGCTTCGCTAGTGCTTTTTGGTATCCAGAGAAACGATTTTCTGTGGCACTGTGATCAGGGTGACCTTTAATAAAGGCAATTTCGGTATGACCTAAATTGATCAGATGCTCAGTTAACTCAAAAGCGCCCTGCTCGTCATTACTGCGAATTGAAATCGAGTCATCGCCTTCAATGGCTGAAGCAACGCGTGCATAAGGAATATTACGCTGCTTTAAAAAAGCAATAAGCTCGTTGGAGTCTGAAAACGGCGGAGTAAGCACAATACCGTCAAGTCTCGATGTGGTAAGCAGCTGATCAACATTGTCGATAAGGTCTTGGCCGCGCAGTTCACAAGGATGTATCAATAAATTGTAACTATGCTTCTGGCACGCTTCCAGCGCACCACTTTGCACTCGCGTGATATAGCTTTTTGATGGGTTGTCGTATAAACAACCGATGATAAAGCTACGATTTTGTGCCAAACCGCGTGCAATAGGATTAGGCTTATAATTCAGCTCTTCAAAGACCTTCAGGACTTTTTCCCGCGTTGCTGGACTAACATTTGGCTCGTTATTTAATACCCGAGATACTGTCTTTTTAGACACTCCGGCATATTCGGCAACGCTATTAATAGTTACTTTTTTCATCGATTTTCCCTTAAGCCCGGCGTCGCTCATGAATACATGCAGCTGCGCCAATCAGTGGGATATTATCTTGTACCACCAAAGTAACTGGAATTTGGCTCGTGTACTGTGACATCATGCCTTTTTCGGTAAAGCGTTCAACAAAGCTACTTGCTTGTAATCGCTCTTTCATCCGCGGCAAGATCCCACCACCTATATAAACACCACCTAAGGCACCAAAAGTCAGTGCTAAATCGCCAGCCACACTCCCCATCCAGTCACAAAAGTGACTCAATGTCGCATCGCACACTTTACATTCTTTCGCAAGTGCACTGATCTGCGCCGCATTCAGATCTTTAGCTTGCTCACCACGCACTTCTGCCATGGCTTTGTAGAGTCTCGCAATACCTGGGCCTGAAAACACCGTCTCGACTGAGACATGTTGAATACTCGCGCGCAGTACCGTTAACAGCTCTTTGTCTAAGGCGGTAACCGGTGCAAGTGAGATATGTCCCGCTTCACAGCTCATCACCGCGCTGCCGTTAATATCTCTAGCAAGACAAGCTGCACCAAATCCAGTGCCAGGACCCATTACGCCGATATTTGCACCTAGCTCAGGCTGACCTTGCTTAATCACTAGGTTTTTCTCTAGTGCTAAGTAGGGCGCCGCATAGGCAAAGGCAGCAAAGTCGTTGATCACGGCAAGTTCGGTAAAATCGAACTGGGCTTTGATGTCTTCGGAATTAAAATGCCAACCTAAATTAGTTAAATGAACTTGCTGAGATTTGATAGGACCGGCAACCGCGAGACAGGCTCGGCTTGGCTGCGCAACAGGTAGCTCAGTTAAATATTTTTGGATAGCGGATTCAAAAGACTGGAACTCGGCACTAGGAAAAGTGGCTTGATGCGTAATTACAAAATGGTTAGTTCGCGTATCAAAATCTGACACGATTGCAAATCTGGCGTTTGTTCCCCCGATGTCGGCAACGACAATCGGCTCAAACGGCACGGATGAATGGCTTGTTGTCTGGCTCATATTATTATCTCTTTATCACTGCGATTATGCTTGGGCTAACATCAGGGCTGCCAGCACACGTCCTGCAATTTACTGTCTTAACTCGCCAAAATTTGCACGCCTTGGCTTTTGCTCTTACCTGTTATTCTGTTAATTTGGTAAAAAATGCTGCCCTTGGCATAGGGCAGCCAAATACGTTTTGACAACAAAATGATAAAACATCGACATTATGACACCGGTGTCAGACTGTATCAATAAAAATTTGCAAATTCGGTGAAATTGGTTGAAAAAAAAATTGAATGGCTGACAATGTCACTGTCTTAAGCGTTGAGAAGAACATGAAAGGTAAAGCAACTTCATTTGATATCGCCCATTATGCTGGCGTTTCGCAATCTACGGTGTCGCGTGCCCTAAGAAATAGCCCTTTGGTTAACGAAGAAACTCGTCGTCGCGTTCATGAGATTGCTAAAAAGCTTAATTATAAGGTCGATAAAAACGCGAGTAATCTGCGCACTCAGCAAAGCAGTACATTAGCTTTGCTGTTATTTGAAGATCCCACAGAAGACGAGTCACAAATTAATCCTTTCTTTTTAAGTATGCTTGGCAGTATTACCCGAGCGTGTGCAAAAGAAGGCTATGACCTTTTAGTATCGTTCCAATCGACGAGCAGTGATTGGCATGCCGATTACGAGGATAGTCACCGTGCTGACGGGTTAATTTTACTAGGTTATGGTGATTACATCGATTACCAGTCAAAGTTACAAACTCTACTCGACAACCACACAAAGTTTGTTTGTTGGGGGGCAACGGTTGATAACCGTCCAGACCTAACTGTGAGCTGCGACAATTACGGTGGTGGTGTATTGGCTGCAAAGCATTTAATTGACATGGTCAGAACAGATTGTGCGTTTATTGGCGATGCTTCGGATCACAGCCCAGAATTTTTTGCGCGCTTTAAAGGCTTTAGAGACACCCTTAAAGCAAAAGGTATCGAGGTGAGCGACCGTAAAATGGCAAATGCGATTTCCACAGAAGACTCTGGCTATCATGCAACTCGCTCCTTAATCGCCAACAATGTTAAATTTAACGCGCTTTTCGCAGCTAGCGATCTCATTGCTATTGGCGCGATTAAGGCGCTTCAAGAAGCAGGCGTTCGCGTGCCTCATGATGTGCATGTCGTTGGCTTTGATAACATTGCTGCAGCGGGTTATGTTTCTCCCTCTTTAACTACTGTGCAGCAAAACACCACATTGGCAGGACAAATGCTGGTCGATAACTTACTTACGCTTATCCGAGGTGAAGCAGTAGCCTCTACTCTCTTGCCGCCCAAACTTATTATTAGACAATCTTCGCGATAGCTAGGGCCTGTTTGACCTTTGCTGTTTGCTGCAAAAACAAACTTGAAAGATAAACAGGCCCTAGATCTTCAGCGGAATCGAATAAAAAATGCCGAACTCATCTTCGGCATTTTTTATGTGTTTACTTACTGCTTGTTATTTCAGTTTACTTTCTACGATTGGGTAGTGATCCCACACTTGTTTTTCATTAAGAGAGCGTACTAACTTTACGTATTCAGCATGTGTCCAAGCCAAAGGCGTCGCCGAGTTGGTTCCTTCGCCAAGTTGATAACCAAAGGTATTTTTGCCCACACCATCCCATACTTGCTCTGGTAACATCATGCCTTCATTAGCAAAGTGCTCCATCCCCTTCACATAGGTATTTTGTATTTTGCTCTGTTCATCCGCACTTAACTCACCATCAAGCAGCGCCAGCGCAATATCATAGTGGCCACGCTCTCCGGTAAAGAAAGGCCACACTCGACCGCGTTGACCATCGGTATTCTGACCATTTTCGGCATAATTGATACCACGCTTCTCGTCTTCACCATAACCGTCGTTACCGTAACGGCGGTACCCCGGATAACTATTAACATCACCATCAAATTTAAAGCTATATTTTACTCTTAAATTTTCAGCTATCGACTCATCATCGTATTCAGGTATGGTAGCCACAATACTCGGGGCGTCAGCCCCTCTAACCCCGTAACGCACAAGTTCTAAAAAGCCACCGTCGATGATCTGCTTCTTATCCATTCCGCTGCGGCCATTATTGGCATTTAAAGTCGTACTGGAATTAGGGTTTTCGTCTTGTCCAATACGGAAGAAATATTGACCGTCACTGTGTTTGCTTTGCAGACTCCCTTTGGTTGTGAACATGAATGACTCAACATCACGATTGTACTGCTGCGCCGTCGCAAGGAATTTCTCTTGTCCCGCTTTATCACCGGCCAATTTAGCAATGTCGCTCGCCGTCACCAGGCCTGCAATGATTGCCGCGGTAGTCGATGGTGAATAGCCATTTTGCTCTTCCCAACGCTCTTGTTGCGTCGCAGGCGGTGTGATTTGCGTGTCATTCCACAAGATTTTAGCCAGTCCACCTTCAACTAAGAAATTAGCCGCAGGCTTTAACATCTTATTGTACCAATAAACCAGTCTATCATCGCTTAGCACACCCGCTTGCCATAGTTTCCATGCCAGCATAATCGGCATTGCCGTTTGGTCAAGTTGTACACCAACCCACTCAAGCTCGCCATCTACATGCGTTTTTTGTAAGAACCAGCCAGTATCACCATGGTTACCCGGTGTTTTATCCGTAACTTGCACTTTTTCTAGATACTCAAAAGCAGTGAGTGCTGTTTGTGTATCTCCCATCGCCAAAAATGCCATCGCTACTTGATAAAAATCACGCACCCATACTGCTTTATAACCGGTATGGCCTTGCTCTGCTGGCACTGTGTCACCCCACGGATTTGACAACGATGCTATCAGCGCGCCGGCATGGGTTTTATCTTCTTGCGCCTTAAGCACAAGCGCACTGGTGTAAAGTAACTTGCCGTTGTCTGCGGTATTTGCCGTCATGGACTTTAGCGGCACTAAACTGTCGAGATAATCTTGCCAGCCCGTCGCTTCGCCTTGGCCATTATAATCAGCCAGTACCTTATCGTAACCTTTGGCTAATGTGGCAGCCCCCTCAGCAAAGCTCTGCTGCTGAGAATGACCAAAACTCAAGGTAAGGTCAAAGGTGCTGCTGCCCTTTACTTGCCCTAAGTTTGCCAACCAATTAACGTTGCCACTCTCTTTACCTGTAGACGCATAAGCCCGAGCTATATGTCCTGTAGACTCAAGTGCCGCTATATTATCGCTGGTGCCAGTAAAACCAACAGATGCTTCAACAAAGCCGGTTTTGCTCTGCAAAGAGAGATAGTTCTTACCTTCCCATGCTAACAGACCTTGTTCTGTCACTTTCGCAAAATCGTTTAAGCCATTGTTATTCACGTATGGATTAACGTTCACAAAAGTCTGTACATCTTTTAGAGCACTGTCTACTTTTGCTCTAACAAACAAGGTTTGTCCATCAGGGTCGGTAAAAATGTGCTTTTCAAGGGTAAAGCGACCTTGTTTATCTTTGCTTAAAATTTTGTAAGCCAGCGATAACGGTCGTCCACTGGCATCTTTATAAAGATAGTCAATCGTGACATCAAGGGCGTCAGTATCAGATTCTTTCACTGCAAAGCCCTCACCCACGATGATAAATTGCATGTCTTTGATCTGCGCTTGGTGAATAAGTCCAAACATGGTCTCTGTGATCATCCCTTTTGCAACAGAAAACCATACCTTTGAAACTGCTTTAGTAACCGTAGAATCGCTGTACTTGCCGTCTTCGTAGGCTTCATACGATGTACCTATCCCCGTTTTTCCAGAGTATGACCAATAAGGTTTAACGCCAGGTGCACCTGGTGCCGTCAGGGTTTCATTGCCAGATTGCTGTGATCCGCAACCCACGAGGCCAGCACTTACCAAGGCAAGTGCGATTGTTGATAGTTTAATCATCTCGTTCTCCTTATTGAGCCTTTATCGTGACTCTTGAAACAGCTAATGCAGCGAGTAAAAATGACACGCCTCCGATGACGAGTGCGAATATCGGTTGGTTATCAAAACCATGACGCAGAATTAGACCTAGAATACTGGCTGCGAGTAATTGTGGGATCACGATAAAAAAGTTAAAGATCCCCATAAATACACCCATTTTGTTGCTTGGCAAAGCGTTACTTAACATCGCGTAAGGTAATGACAAAATAGATGCCCAAGCAAAGCCAATGCCCACCATTGGCAACCAAAGTAATGTGGGATCACCAATAAATTTGAAGCTAATTAAAGACACTGCACCAAAAAACAAGTTAGCTGCATGTGCCCCTTTGAGGCCGATGCGCTTAACCATGAATGGGATCACCATCGCAGCAATAGCAGCAAAGCCATTGTAGGCTGCAAATAACACCCCGACCCAATCAGCACCGTCGTTATAAAGCTTGCTCGTTACATCTGACGTACCATAGTGATGGCTCGTCACCGCTGAGGTGGTATAGATCCACATGGCAAATAGCGAAAACCAGCTAAAAAACTGCACCACAGCAAGCTGCTGCATGGTCTTTGGCATCGTAAATAGGTCAAAAATAACATGATAAAAACCATTACTTATACGCTGTTTTTGCTGCATCACATGCGCAATGACAAATACAATTGCAAAAGCGATAAGCAGCCCACTGAGCAAATAAAGCTCTTTTTCAAGGCCAAGAAGTGCAACGGCAAGCAACACAATAACGCCAATGAAACCGCTCACCGCACTGCCTTTTAAAAAGTTCACAGGTAGGTCTGACAGTGTTGCGCTTTGCGTATTTGTTTGCGCTTGTTCAAAGGCTGCGAGTTGTTCAGGGCTATATTCTTTCGTTTTTAGAATCGTCCACAATACGGAGATGAACAAAATAGCTCCCCCCCAGTAAAATGCGTATTTTACCGAGTCAGGGATTTGTCCTGCAGGAGCTGTGTTACTCACCTCAAACCAATTGGTCATCATCCAAGGCAGCGCAGACGCGACCACGGCACCAACACCAATGAAAAAGCTCTGCATCGCATACCCTGTAGCACGTTGCTTTTCATTCAGATTATCACCTACTAATGCTCTAAACGGCTCCATCGTGACGTTAATAGACGCATCCATGATCCACAGCATACCCGCCGCAATCCAAAGCGTTGGAGAATTGGGCATGATGAAAAGCGATAGCGTGGTGAGAATAGCCCCCCACAAGAAAAATGGTCTTCTACGTCCAAGTCTTCCCCATGTCCTATCACTCCAGTAGCCGATAATTGGCTGCACGATTAAACCAGTTAAGGGCGCTGCAACCCACAAAATAGGGATGTCATCGACCTTAGCACCGAGGGTTTGAAAAATACGACTCACATTGCCGTTTTGCAGTGCAAAACCAAATTGGATCCCAAGAAACCCAAAGCACATATTCCATATCTGCCAAAAACTGAGTTGTGGTTTTTGTTGTTCTTGTTGCATAGGTTACTTCTCTAATTGATAAACCACGCTGGCAAGCGGTGCTAGCGTAATCGTTGCGTTGGCGTGCTCGCCATCAGTTGTTGGTTGTAATTGTAAAGTCGGGTGTGACTCTAAAATATCGTTATAAACACCATCCCACTCTTTAGGCAGATTTACGGTGACTATTTGTTCTTGCTCTGCATTAAAGTTGCTCACGACCAACAGCTTTTGTTGACCTAATTTACGGCCAAATGCCATGACTGTTTCAGCATTGCTTGGCATCTCAGCACTCAGGAAGACTTGCAGGTATTCACCAGCCGCAATTGCCGGCTGCTTTGCTAGATTGAGTAATTTGACGTAGTAATTACGAAGTGCCTTTTGCTCATTTGAAAGTAGCGCGCCATCAAATTTCCCTTTATTCATCCATTTTTGATGTTCGGGTACACCAATATAGTCAAAGATACTGGTTCTGCTTGGACTGCCGAACCCCGCCTGCTCAGAGCCGTCCTCCCCTAATGTTTGTCCAAAATAGATCATCGATGGCGCTGTGCTTATTAGGTGACTAACCACCATAGCGGGTTTACCTTTTAGCGGATCGCCTACAAAGTCAGGGCTTGCGATACGCTGCTCATCATGGTTTTCTAAAAAGTGCAACATATGGGGGGCAATATCGGCTACCGATTGATGCATATCCAACACGGCTTGGGCACTACCTTTGCCTTGCATTAACGCCTTCAAGGTATCGTAGAAACCCACTTTGTCGTAGAGGTAATCCATCTTCCCTTGCTTGATATACGGGCGATATAAAGTGGGGTTATAGACTTCAGCAAGCAAGAAAGCTTCAGGATTTTTTGTTTTAATCGACGAGTTTAAGAAGCTCCAAAACTCTACTGGCACCATTTCCGCCATATCGTAACGGAAACCGTCTACGCCCTTTTCTAACCAAAAGTGCGTAATGGCTTGAAATTTGTACCAACTATCTGGCAATTGCTTGTGTTGCCAAAATTCAAAGTGCGCACGGTAATCTTGCTGAGCATAATCGTCAGGCAAGCGGTCGAAATCGTAGCTACCGTCAGGCTTCACGCCGTAATTCACTTTGACGGTTTCATACCAATCATTAATATCAGGCTTTGCTGCACGAGCACCGTTACCGGTCCACTTTGCTGGATTTTCTGCAAATTTGCCATCCGCCAATGAATGAGATCCACCACCTAACACCTGATAGCCTTCACTCGTTGGTACTGTAAATTCCTCACCAACCACGTAATAAAAGTTGTTGTCCCTAGCATATGCAACTTGCGTGTCGTCATTCGCGCCAAAATCAACAGTTCCTTTCGGCGCACCGAGTGACTCATAGTTACGAGCGACATGGTTTGGCACAATATCAATGATCACTTTTAAGCCGGCGTCATGTGTGCGTTTGATTAAGGCTTCAAATTCAGCCAGTCGTGCAGAAGGATCATTCGCAAGATCAGGGTTAACGTTGTAGTAATCTTTTATTGCATAAGGTGAACCCGCTCTGCCTTTTACAACATCAGGATCATCTTGGCTGATCCCATACTTGCTATAATCCGTCACTACTGCGTGATGGAGCACGCCGGTATACCAAACATGGGTCACACCCATCGCCTTAATTTGTTGTAATGCCGTAGGAGTAAAATCAGAAAACTTGCCTACGCCGTTTTCCTCTAGCGTTCCCCAAGGTTTGTTCTCTGTTTTAGTATTGCCAAAGAGCCTTGTGAATACTTGATAAACAACGGGTTTGCTCACTGGCGCCACTTCCGATTGCAATGTCATTTGTTCGGTTTTTTTATCAACTGGCTTGGGGCCACAGCCACTTAAACTTACTGCACCACCCAAAAGCGCTGACACAGCCAATAGTAGAGATTTATTTTTCATAGTGTTGTCATAATGCTGTTTTAAAAGAGTCTACTTGCGTAAACGAACGTACTGAACCCATTACATATGTATTCAGAAAGACCCTTGATTAGATTTTATTTATAACGATTAATACCAAGTTACTTGTGAACATTTGCCACAAAGCTTTCTAGCTCCATTCGGTGATCTTTAAAATTCAATCCACATCGTCTGATGAAGTCATTCACTTTTTCGATGTTATGTTGGTTTGCTAGGGCATTACCTGACTTAAGCTGAGCTTGTTCTGGGTAGATACCATAACCCGCCAATAAACAATGCCAGCTGACTGAAGGGTAATATTGCTCGACATTTTGGCGAACTAATTCATCCGATAAGTTGTTACCAGAAACCCAAGTCTGTAAAATTTGATAGAGTGACCGCGATAAGTGGTTATTGTTGGCATTATCAAGCCAGTAGTTGGTGTCAGTACGACTATTGACACGATAATGAGCGACGATATAGTCTCGAATAGCCTGATACCGTTCGCTCAAGGTGCGGTTGTGTTTATCTCTGTTACCATCGGTAAAATCCGCATCTTGGTAGCATTCAATGAAACTTTGAACGGTTTCTTGGACTATATGCAAAGCGGTTGCTTCTAATGGCTCTATGAAGCCCTGAGATAAACCAATCGCTATGCAGTTTTTACTCCAATGCGCTTTAACTTGCCCGACTTTCATTTTTATATGCCGAGCTTCTACTTCTGAGTCCAACAAACCCAAAGCAGCCCTTAGCTCAGTTTCTGCTTGATCCGCATCGCAGTAACGCTGACTATAAACATAACCATTGCCGATACGGTTCGTTAGTGGAATGTGCCAAGACCACCCAAATTGACGCGCAACAGATTGTGTTTCGGAGCGAATAGTGTCAAGTTGCTTGGTAGGTATAACGACCGCAGCGTCGTTAAATAAATTGGACTCGAATGACTCAAAACCCACACCTAAAGTATGTTGTAGCAGTAAACTTTTGAAGCCCGAGCAGTCAATAAAAATATCACCAGCGATTTCTGTACCATCAGACGTTATCAGTGCCGCAATATCACCATCAAGGTGTTTCCGAACGTCGGTAATTGTGGCATCAATGTGTTTTACATTAAACTCAGCCGCTTTGCGAGCCAACAACTGGCCAAGCAATGCTGAGTCAAAGTGATAACCATAATTAATTTCGAATGGGAAGCTTTCTGCAGCAATTGGGGATTTATTTAAATCAGCCAAGTGAGTCGCTAAAAAAAAGTGGTCTGGGTGGCCTTCTACGTCAATCGCCTTACGCCGAACAAAGCTGTTATGAAAAAAAGCCGGTGCACTGTAGTCATCTGGTTGTGCAGGAAATGGGTGAAAATAGCTAGAAAACCCAGGTTTTGTCGACCAATCTATAAACCGAATGCCATTTTTATAGGTCGCATTACAAGCCGGCATCCACTCGGCTTCCGAGATACCTAAATAGTCCATAAATCCTTTGAACTGCGGAGTAGACCCTTCACCAACACCAATAGTCCCGATGCTAGAAGATTCAACCACAGTGATTTCTATCGCTTTATCTGCCCAGCTTTTTGCCATCATATTTGCGGCCATCCAACCTGCAGTTCCACCGCCTAAAATCACTATTTTCTGACTTTTCATCGCCTTCGCACCTTAAACCTATTAAAAACCACGTATTGAAAGTGAACCAAACATATCAATTTAGATAATTGATGATAACCACTCATTGCGCTATGAGCGATTATAAAAAAGCCACCAAAGCAGGTGTTACTTTGGTGGCCATGGATGCTTGCGACTAATTAGAAGCTATAGTTAAACCCTAAATAATACTGGCGACCAAACTCTTTGTACTCACCAGTGGCAAGTGCAGTACCATAGTTAGTGGTATTTGGCTCATCAGTTAGGTTATTAACCTGTAAGACGGCTTCCAAACCATTCTCAAAGTTGTACGATGCCTGCCAATCAACCACAGTATATTCATCAGCCCAAGCTAGAGAAGAGCCACCAGGTGAAGCCCCTTCATACACATACTCATCACGGTAACGGATATTCAGGTGTGTTGTGAACGAGTCTATGTTCCAAAATACCGTAGCACTCCAAACATTTTTTGATAGACCTGGGAGTGGCAATTGCTGATCAGGGAAGTTACCACCGCCATCTACCGTTGTTTCGCTCTCAGTATATGAATAGTTAGCGTTAAAACCTAAGCCTGAAAAGACGCCCGGTAAATTATCAAACATCGTGGTATAAGCAAGCTCAATACCTCTTATGTATCCACCTTGATCATTATTCTGAGTCGTTTGGTATTGACCTGCAACAAATCCATCAGGAACCTCTAGGCCAATATCAGCCCAGTCAACCTCACCTTCTTGATAAGTGATACTTTCAATCAAAGATTCAATATCTTTCCAGAATATCGCGGCAACAAAAGCACCACCATCTTCAAAGTAACGCTCATAAGATAAATCAATTTGAGTCGCTCTAAACGGGTCTAAATTTGGGTTACCTTTTGACCACACATTATAACGAGGACTAGTACCATCATTTGCGGTGTCAGCCCAAGAACCAGCACCACCTCTAAGCTGGTAGACAGGTGGACGGCCAATAACTTCTGCTGCTGCAAACCTAATTTGGTCTGTGTCACTCACTCTGAAATTGAGGTTTAGTGAAGGCAATGTGTCTGTATACTCAGGACCATAATTAACATGGCGATAATCGGTTCTTTCAACGCCATTGTCATCGATAATTGAGTCACCAACTTCATCACCTTGGATCTGTTGAATGCCTATTGATTTCGTATCAGTTCTTACTACTCGAACGCCAAAATTACCCGTCACTGGTATGTCGGCAATTTCGGTATCTATATTTGCCATAATATAACCGGCTAATACTTCTTCTCGAACAGCTCCACTTTCAATGAGCGTCCAATTGTGGCCCCAAGTTTGTTGCGCCTCATAATTACCCGGACCAAATACTTCGTTAGCGATACCTTCAAGGTCTAATTCCAAGTATTGGAAGCCTCGAGTATCTCTAACCGAAACATATCCCGTCAAATCGTGAGGAATACACGGGTGGTTCTGATCATTAAATTCACAGCCTTTGTTCGTGACGATAGTGCCATCTGGTAACTGATAACCATTTTGACCTTCGCGTGCGCCCCATCTAAATGTAGAGCGTTGATCCGTAAATTCTCGGTCTGACCAACGTGCACCAACTTCAATCGAAGAAATAAAGCTGTTCTCAATAAAATATTTAAAATCAACTTTAACGCTATCTAACTCGTCTGTGTACTTGTGAGGGAATTGTTCCCAATCACCCAGTCGCATATTAGATAGGTCGGTATACCCGTTGCCAAGTGTTAACAGTGGTGAATCTTTCTCTCTTTGTTCAAAAGAAAACGTTTGATTTCTTAATTCTTGCCAGGTGTTAACTAATGTTCCATCTTCCAGTGTAGACGTACCGTACTCGTATGCATGCATTGAAGCAATCATATCTCTACGCGTTTTTTCCCCTTCACTATGAGCCCAGTCGAACTTTAATTCCCACGAATCTGTCGTGTATTGCAAGTTTAAGCCAAAGCTGTCGGTGGTTGAGTCCGTTGATTGGTCTTCAGAGCGCATCTCAACCCATGGGCCATTGGGATCCGTAATAGTTACATCCCCAGCGACTAGAAAACCATCTTTAACAACTGCATTGTCAACCGTATACAACGAGTTAATATCTTTTGAAAACCCTTCAATATTTAAGCCGCTCTTTTTATCTTCCGATTCAAACTTAGAATGGAAATAATCAAATTGTACTTTGAATGCGTCTGTTGGCTGATACACCAAGGTGCTTAACAGGCCAAGTCTTTCATCGCTGCCTTTGGCTGAGCGATATTGAAAGCCATTGACTGAGCGCTCTTCAGTACCATCGCCATCAAAATCCTGAGAGCGTGTAGGAGCATGCGCTGAGATATCAATTGCGTTATTTGGTTGGTTTAGATACGCCCCACCAATAGCAAAACCAAGTGTCTCATTTAGGAATTTACCTCGGTATGAAAAACTAATACGTTCGCCTGTTGAATCCGCGCCTACATCTGACGCTGCATCATTGTAGGAATATCTTACCGAAGAATTAAAATTATGTTCTTTTTCAGCATCGAGAGGGTTTGCCGTTTTAAGTTCAACCGTAGCCGCAACACCACCTTCAATCAGCGATGCTTTTGGTGATTTATACACTGCGGCTTGATTAATTAATTCTGACGGATATTGGTCGAATGAAATCCAGCGACTACCTGCGGTATATCCACTGGTACTCGCCTGCTCACGTCCGTTTAATGTGGTTTGAATAAAGTCGCCGTTCATCCCGCGAATATTAAGTTGCGAAGATTGCCCACTTGCTCTTACCGCGGTGATCCCAGGTAGACGGCTTAGCGAGTCAGCGATTGACACGTCAGGTAAGGAAGCTAAGTCTCCAGCATCAACTACTTCTGCAATGGTGTCGCTAAATCTTTTTTTATCGATTGAGGCGATGATACTGCGCGAGATACCTCGAACTTCGATCACCTCAACGTTATTTTCTTCATTATTAGCAGTGTTATCTTCAACAGGAGCAGCATGGCTCACACCCGCAGCAATCAGCGCAAGCGTTAGCATACTCGGTTTGAACTTAGACATAATGTTTTATCCCAATTAACCATATTATATTGTGCGATTTGTTCATCAGGCGTGCAAAATGATGAAAAAACAAACGAGCACAGTTGTTGTCAGTCAAATACTAGCGGCTGATTAAATTTGTAAACAACTTTATGCATACGTATTCAAAGCTAGTGCATTTCAACGAAATTTACAGGCTTTTTACAGGAATAAAACCCAACCTTATGATAAATATATATTTTTATTAGTTAAGGTCATAAGACCGACGGCATTTATTTACCTGCTTTAATTTCACTAAATCTTAACTTTCATGGGCTATTATTGTCGGCTGAGCATCAAAATATCCTCAACATGTCATCACTAGTCATACCCAAGTTAAATTGGTCTTACCAAAAGTTCTCTCTCGAAAAGCTTTATTTGTCTGCTTATTCCTTTTTAAAGGCCAATATTGGTAAATTTATTTTATAAAATAAAATTATGTAAATGACTTATCATAAATTTACCCAACAAAACCTGCATACGTATGCAGGTTTTTTACAGCCCCATGAGCATGACGTATTCTTTGGCAAAATTAGTGGTGAAAGTGCCCAGCATAGTATTTACTTGATACTCAGCACCGCCACAGAACAAACACGCACATAGCCTGGAGAAAGTGCATGGCAAATAATGAATGGTGGAAAGGCGCGGTTATCTATCAAATATATCCGCGTAGCTTTCAGGACAGTAATGCAGATGGTATTGGCGACTTACAGGGGATTATTCAGCGACTAGACTACATTAAGTCGCTTGGTGTTGATGCGGTATGGATTTCACCATTTTTTAAATCGCCAATGAAAGACTTTGGCTATGATATTAGCGACTATCGCGATATAGATCCTATGTTTGGTACACTCGACGATTTTGACACGCTTATCAGCGAAGCACATAACCGTGATATTAAGATCATTATTGATCAGGTACTTAGTCATACTTCAAATCAACACCCTTGGTTTGTCGAAAGTCGTGAAGACAAAACAAACGACAAAGCAGATTGGTATGTATGGGCCGATGCCAATCCAGATGGCAGTCCACCAAACAATTGGCTATCCATTTTTGGTGGTGTTGCCTGGCAGTGGGAGCCTAGACGCTGCCAATATTACCTGCATAACTTCCTCACTGAGCAGCCGGATCTTAACTTTCATCACCCTGAAGTACGTAAAGCCGTACTAGACAACGTCGAATTTTGGCTTAAAAAAGGTGTTGATGGATTTAGACTAGATGCTATCAACTTCTGTTTTCACGATAAGCAGCTTAGGGATAATCCAGCTAAGCCTATTGAGCTTCGTCAAGGTCGTGGCTTTAGCGAAGACAATCCTTATGCTTTTCAGTACCATTATTACAACAATACGCAACCTGAAAACTTACTGTTCATGGAAGAGATCCGTGCCTTATTAGATAGATACCCAGGCACAGTTAGCTTAGGTGAGATAAGCTCAGAAGACTCTTTGCAAACAATGGCAGAGTACACGGCCGATGGTAACAAGCTACACATGGGTTATAGCTTTGAGCTCCTAACTAACGACTACAGTGCAAAGTACATCAGAGAAACGGTTTCTCGCCTAGAGTCAGTCATGACCGAAGGTTGGCCATGTTGGGCGTTTGCAAATCACGATGTAGAACGGGTAGCAAGTCGCTGGAGTGTAGATGGCAAGGTAAACGATACACAGGTAAAAATGCTAACCGCCCTTCTCGGTTCATTGCGCGGTAGCGTCTGTATGTATCAAGGCGAAGAATTAGGACTTGGCGAAGCCGCCGTTGCCTTCGAAGAGCTGCAGGACCCATATGGCATTACCTTTTGGCCAAACTTTAAAGGCCGTGATGGCTGTAGAACGCCGCTTCCGTGGACGAAGGAAAAAACCAATGCTGGCTTCTCAGAGTCTAAGCCTTGGTTACCAGTTTCTGAAGCACATGCTCTACGAGCAGTAGACGAACAAGCAGTAGATAGCAATTCAACGCTCAGCTACTATCAAGCCTTTTTACAGTGGAGAAATGCGCAACCTGCACTAAAAACAGGTGACATTGAGTTTATTGATACCCCAGAGCCGGTGTTAGCTTTTTACCGTAAAACACAAACCCAGACACTGCTGTGCGCATTCAACTTAGCAGCTACTCAACAAAGCGTGACACTTCCTGAAGTTGCATTAACACAGTGTGACCTGAAGCACCTAAGTGGCACGGCAAGCGCAAATGTACTAACTCTTGATGCATTTGGTTGCTACTTCGCTGAAGTAGTATAATAGTTGGGCCTTGTAATTAAATAAGAGCGGTTAAGCCGCTCTTTTGTTATCTAACACTTTACCTATCTCACGCTGTAGTTGCGGCAATTCCAGTGCTTTGAAATAAAGCCAACCTTGATGCACATTCACCCCTCGACTTTTGAGATAACGAGCTTGAGCTTGGGTTTCTACCCCTTCAGCAATCAGTTTTTTATCCAGCTTTTCCGCCATATCAATCACTGCCGATAACACCGGGGATTGCAAAGTATCAAGGCCAATTGATGCAACAAAGCTCTGATCTATTTTCAGCAGGTCGATCGGAAAACTTTGTAAGTACTGCAAACCACTATACCCCGTACCAAAATCATCAATCGCGATTTCTATTCCAGCACGTTTGAGCTCGGTGAGTACCGTTTTCGTTTGAGCCTGCGTCAGCACATCACGCTCGGTTAATTCAATAGTCAACGAGGATATTTGGTTTTTTGCAGCAAGTAAGGCATCGATATAGCGTTTAGAGCCCAGAAGTAAACCATTAACGTTAAAAGACACCTTAAAGTCTGGCTGAGCGGCTAAGATGTCCGTCAAATCTCGCACAGCATTTTCGACTTGCGCTATCGAGATATCTAAAATAGTACCATCACGCTCAGCCTCTGGCACAAAGTAAGCGGGACCGAGCACACCTTCAAGTGGATGACGCCAACGAATGAGTACTTCCACGCCCACTATCGATGGCACCTCTGCATTAACAAGAGGTTGATACACGTTAAATAACTCATCATTTGCCAATGCTCTTAATATTTGTGTTTTACTGCTTAGCTGGCGCTTGTCATAGCTGATCAATAACAACGTGAGGCCAACCCAAGAAGCGCAATACAACACACTCCAAAGTACTAGCCACAGCCACCCTAGACTCACTAGTTGCTCATCATTTTTTGCAATGATTAAGCTCATCTGCGGCAAACTCGGAATAGCTGCAACGTACGCAAACTTTACCTTTTCATCATCAAATAGTCCTTCTACTGCGCGGCTATTAGCAGTTGGAAATAGTTTTTGGCGGATTGGCAAAGCATATTTACCATTTAAAAAAACCGGCACACCCGTGCTATTGTCGACCAAGGCAGCAAAATCGGTATTATGATGAGCCGAGATATCAAGCATACTCTTTAGCCAATGATCCGGCATCAACACATTTACCTCATAACCATCGTCTCTCGTGCGCGCTAAAACAAAGGCTGGAAGTTCTAAATAGTCGGTAATAATTGGGCCATAGTATCTAAGTCCGGGCTTTTTTATTGGGGCACTGGTATTCACAGGTGGAGTGAGTTGCCCAAAAGAATTGCAGACCAATTTCCCTTTACTATCTACGATCCCTATCTCGCTCATGCCAGGGTTTTCAAAAACCAATCGACGCATGTGGTGTAAACCCTCAGGGTCGCAATTTGGAGAAAGGTGGATGGCGTGTTTTAAGGTATCATCTACAACGACAAACTCTTTGTTGATGTCAGATACAATCCGACTCGCTACGGTGACAAGATTGGATTTAGCGGTCTCTTTTTGATGCACATAAGTGAAGGCAGCCACAATTGAAAATACAAAGGTGCAAGACAACCAAGCAATAAAGATATTCTTAAACAACTTGCTTAAGGAGTGTGCTCCTCGCATAAGCTCCTCACTCCACGGAACGCAAACAGGCGCAGAGTGTAGCTTGAATATGTGACAAAACTATTTCAATATAAAAAAAGCCTTGGTATCACCACCAAGGCTTTCTTATATTACAAGTTTTTGCTTGTGCCGACCTCAACACGGGTTTTTAACTTTTGGCCAGGCCTAAAAGTTACCACGCGTCGCGCAGAGATAGGAATATCTTCCCCAGTTTTTGGGTTCCTACCTGGGCGTTCCTTCTTGTCGCGAAGGTCAAAGTTACCAAACCCAGAGAGCTTTACTTGCTCGCCGTTTTCTAGCGCTGAGCGGATTTCTTCAAAAAACGCTTCAACTAAGTCTTTGGCATCTTTCTTATTGATCCCCAGTTTTTCAAATAGGTGTTCAGCTATGTCGGCTTTAGTAAGCGCCATATCTAGTCCCTCAACGATGCATTGAATTGTTTGGCCAGTTCGGCCACCACGTTTTCTACAACCGCGTTGATGTCTTTCTCTTCGAGCGTTCTATCAACCGCTTGTAATGTTAGAGCAATGGCTAAACTCTTATGATCAGGTTCAACCCCTTGCCCTTTGTACACATCGAATAAGTTTAGGTCAACTAATTGATTTCCGCCAACTTTCTCAATGCACTCTAAAATATCGCCTATTTTTACGTCATCTGCAACTAAAATAGCAATATCTCTTCTATTTGATGGGAATTTCGAGATACTAACCGCTTCTGGAAGCAGGCGATTTTCTAAAGCAGCCATGTCGATTTCAAATACATATGGCGTATCTTTAAGTTCTAACGGCTTTAATAGCTGAGGGTGTACTGCACCGATGAAACCAACCTTTTTACCGTCTGCATAAATTGCAGCAGATTGACCAGGGTGCAAACCATCGCTCACTTCCGCTTTAAAGCTAAAGCGTGCTTTATCGTTACAAAGCGCTAGTAATGCTTCTACATCGCCTTTCACATCAAAGAAATCCACTTTACGTGAAGGCACTGACCAATGTTCGTTATGCGTATTACCATACGCGATACCACCGATCACAGCGGTTTGACGTACGCCGTTTTCCGCGTTGTCGTCTTTGATGAACTTAAGGCCCGTTTCGAATAAGCGAATACGCGATTGTTGGCGGTTTTGGTTATAAGAAACCGCGTTGATCAAGCCTGTCATCAGGCTTACACGCATTGCTGACATTTCAACCGAAATTGGATGTGGAAGAATTAATGCATCTGCTTCTGGGTGTAGCTGCTGTTGTGCTTTTGGATCAACGAAGCTATATGTGATGGCTTCTTGATAACCACGGCTTACTAACTCATCTCTAAAGCGCGCTACAGGCAACCGTGCTTCTTGATGATCTGTCATCTTTAACGCAGCGGTTGGTGCCACATTTGGAATATTGTTATAGCCAAATACGCGCGCAACTTCTTCAATTAAGTCTTCTTCGATACTAATGTCGAAGCGATAGCTTGGCACTGTTGCTTGCCACTGGCCGCCTGCAAATGTTACCGCTAAGCCCAGACGCGTTAAGATGTCTGATACTTTAGCATCTTCGATATGATAACCGATCACGCGGTCTAAACGCTCACGGCGTAAAGTGACTTGACGCTCTTTTGGTAAATCAGTTTCTGACACGGCTTCAACAATAGGTCCTGCTTCACCGCCAACGATTTCAAGTAGCAAGCCTGTTGCTCTTTCTATCGCATCGCGCTGCAATACCGGGTCTACACCACGCTCATAACGGTGCGATGCATCGGTATGCAAACCGTAGCTGCGAGCCTGACCTGCAATCGCAAGCGGTGCGAAGAACGCGCTTTCTAACAAGATGTCTTTTGTCTCGTCACTAACACCTGACTGTTCACCACCAAAGATACCTGCCATCGCAAGTGCTTTATTATCATCAGCAATCAGTAGTGTTGATGGATTAAGCTTCGCCGTGTTGCCGTCTAACAATACTAGCTCTTCATTCTCAAAGGCATTACGTACTTTAATTCCACCTTCGATTTGGCTTAAATCGAACGCGTGCATCGGGTGACCTAGCTCAAGCAATACGTAGTTCGTAACATCAACAACTGGATCAATCGAGCGTACACCGCAGCGGCGCAGTTTTTCTACCATCCAAAACGGGGTCTCAGCTTTAACATTAACGCCCTTGATCACACGACCTAAGTAGCGTGGACATGCTCCGCTGTTTACCAGTTCAATAGAGATTTTATCATCAATCGTTGGCGTAACTGGCGTGATAGCAACTTCTGTTACGTCGATGCTGTTTAGTACTCCAACTTCACGAGCCAGACCTTTGATCCCTAAACAGTCACTACGGTTAGCCGTTAAATCGACATCAATCGTTACATCGTTCAAGCCGAAGTATTCACGAATATCTTGACCGATTGGCGCATCCATAGGGAGTTCTAAAATACCGTCTGAACTTTCCGCCATGCCAAGCTCTTCAAACGCACACAGCATACCGTGAGACGGCTGACCGCGAAGTTTAGCTTTCTTAATTTTGAAATCGCCTGGAAGCGTTGCGCCCACTTTAGCAACCGCCACTTTTAAACCGGCACGGCAGTTAGCGGCACCACAGACAATATCTAGTAGTTCGTCTTCGCCTACGTTTACTTTTGTTACTCTAAGTTTATCAGCATCTGGGTGTTGACCACATTCAACCACTTCACCGATAACCACACCTTGGAAGTCACCGGCAACTGGGTCTACACCATCAACTTCTAAACCAGCCATTGATAATTGCTCAGATAGCGCATCAGTATCAATTGCTGGATTGACCCACTCGCGTAACCACTTTTCACTGAATTTCATACTTTTGTCGCTCTTATCTGAATTGGTTTAGGAATTTTAAGTCGTTTTCGAAGAAAGCTCTTAAGTCAGTTACGCCATAACGTAACATCGTCAAACGCTCAACCCCCATACCAAAGGCGAAACCAGTGTATTTTTCAGGGTCAATGCCTACCGAGCGCAGTACGTTCGGGTGCACCATGCCGCAGCCTAGTACTTCAAGCCATTTACCATTTTTACCTTTTACGTCCACCTCAGCTGAAGGTTCTGTAAACGGGAAGTATGAAGGACGGAAGCGAATTTCCATATCTTCTTCAAAGAAGTTGCGTAGGAAATCGTGCAAAATCCCTTTAAGTTCTGTAAAGCTCACGTTAGTGTCGACCATCAAGCCTTCAACTTGGTGGAACATTGGCGTATGTGTTTGATCGTAATCGTTACGGTATACACGACCTGGCGAGATAATTCGCAAAGGCGGCTGCTCAGCTTCCATAGTACGGATCTGAACGCCACTGGTTTGTGTACGTAGTACCAATTTAGGATTGAAATAGAAAGTATCATGATCGGCACGCGCTGGGTGGTGCTCTGGAATATTTAGCGCGTCAAAGTTATGAAAGTCATCTTCAACCTCTGGGCCAGATTTAACAGCAAATCCTAGCTCACCAAAAAACTGCTCAATACGCTCAATGGTGCGAGTAACTGGGTGAAGGCCACCAGCTGGCATTGTACGACCCGGCAAAGTCACATCAATCGTCTCAGCTGCTAGCTTCTGCTCAAGTGCTGCATTGGCTAACGCTTCACGTTTTACCGTAATCGCATCTTGTACTTGGGTCTTAGCTTGGTTAATCACTTGACCTGCATCTTTACGCTCTTCTGGTGCTAGTTTGCCTAGCGTTTTAAGAAGACCTGTGATCTCACCTTTTTTACCAAGGTAGTTAACTCTAACTTCCTCAAGGTGCGCAATTTCGCTTGCCTGCTCAACGGCTTCAAGCGCTTGCGCTAAAATATTTTCTAAATTCATTGTCTACCTGATCTTTGCTGAGGTAATTTGCTGTTATTTAATCTCTTATGATAACTGAATTGCAAGGCGATATTCTAGCCCTGTTACAGCTTTAAAGTGGCTTTTATAAAAGGAATTGTTAACTTTCTTTGCGCAGCCATGGATGCGTGATCGAGTTTATCCAATACATCAAGTAACGCGCGCATATCACGACTCAATCTCGTGAGCAAAAATCGCGCACATTCATCGGAGAGCTCAAGGCCACGCATGTGTGCTCTTTTTACTAAGGCTTCGGCTTTATCATCATCACTCATAGAGCGGATCTGAAAGGTCGTTCCCCAGGTTAAACGCGATTCTAAGTCTGGCAGTGACAAATTCAGCATGTTGGGCAACAGATCGGCAGTAACCACAAGGCATTTGCCTTTTTCATTAAAGCGATTGAAAAAGTTAAATAAGGCTTTTTCCCACGCTTCATCTCCTGCAACCAAATGCACATCGTCTATACAAACTACATCCAATGCATCGAGTCCATCTAACACTAACGGACCAAAATCCAACACTTCTCGCATCGACAATAAAATAGTCGAGAGTCCAAGCTCTTGCGCTTCAATGCACGTGGCATAAAGCAAGTGCGACTTGCCAGAGTCTGCCAACCCACACAGATAAGTGTACTGAAAACCGGTTAAACGACGGGCAAGGCCATTTTTTAAGTGGCTTACTTCCAATGAAGCTTCGCCGCCAAAATACGAGGCAAAGGTTTCGTCATCAGGCAGCGTCACTGGCAACGCCATTTGACGTGGCGATTCCATCCTATTTACCCACCCAATTGTATTTAAGGTTGTTGTCGTCTGCGATTTGATAATAGGCTCTCGGGTCTTCGTACGCCTTAAAGCTTTGCTCCAATGCAATGGTTTTACGCAAGTCTGATACGCTTGAGGTATGTTCAATCGCAAATTTCACAGCTGTTTTCGCACGGTAGATCACATCAACATCCACCACGGTACTCATAGATAGCAAACGACGCTTCGCCATTTCTACATCCGTAAATGACTGTAATTGCTCAACCACAATTTCAGTTCGATGGGCTTCTAAAGTGAGATTAGGATCGATAACATATTTCTGAGCTAAGGTGCTAGATAACTGGTTCACCATATCAATAATAACTTGCTGCTTGTCACCGACATATTGCTCAGGCTCAAAATATTCGGCATCAGTGTAGCGCCAGTCTAGCTGCCAAGAATTTGTATGGGGAGGCTGAAACAAACGTGCGGTGATAACGCGCTCCGCCTCATAACGCAATGACGCTTCCTCAACTTCGTTAGAAAAGTTTCCCCACACCTCTGCGATACTCACATTGCTGCGATCTTCAAGATCCATCAAAGGAACAACCACTGGCACGCCCCATTCGTCTGCGGTGTCATAAATCAGGCGTTCGAGTTGAGGGTAACTTTCTTGCGTAACAAACTCTCGGCGGAAGTTATCTTCAATCACCATCCAAATCGCGACCATAGGACGGCGGTTACCCCAAAGCGGTAGGCCAGCTTCTCTGACTAGATCTTCGACCTTACCAGGCTCAAACTCCACCTTTATTTTGGTTACGCCTTGTCGATCATAATATTCATATCTCAGCATGTAATCTGAGATGCGCTTAAGGCTCGCTTGGATAGAAGGGTGAGAAAAATCATCGGCTTTACCTGTGAGCTTTTGCAACACTTTTAATAATGCCTGTTGGCTCGCTTGCGCTCGCGTTGCGCGAGATTTGTCGCTAACACTCAGCGAGGCTTCATATAAATTTTGAACTTCTACTGCTTTTGCCGTCATAGCAAAACAAAACAGTGCAATAAGGATCAGCCTGATGATCATAATGTCCATGTTTTTCTGACTATAAAGCCTGATCCTAAATCAATCATCTGCTTAAAGCAAAGGGCAACGAGCAATATCATGAAATTTTATAAAAACATGATAAATAACAAAATATTAATCTTATATTCAGTGTTATTTGAAGCTAAATGAGACCTGATTCTTGCCCTTTCCTTTCGACTCATAAAGCGCTTGATCCGCTACTTTTAATAACGATTCCGCACTGAATTCTAGGCCCTCAGAAACCGCCATGCCGATGCTACACCCGACATTGACCAACTCACCATTGGTAAGCAAGATATCTTCATTTATCACACTCAACAGGCGATTTGCTAAGCTTTCAAGCAAGTCTCTGGCAATTTTTTCATTAATCACAAAGACAAACTCATCTCCACCAATACGACAAACAAAGTCATACTCTCGTAACGCTTCTTGTAGACGTCTTGCTACATGTACCAAAACCTCGTCACCACTATGATGGCCGTGATTATCATTGATCGGCTTGAAGTTATCTAAATCGAGATACCCTAAATACACATTTACTGGCTGTCGCATCGAGCGAGCAGACATTTTATTCAGCTCGTTAAAAAGGTATTTTCGGTTCGCCAGTTGCGTAAGATTATCGTGGTAGGCGTCAAACTCTAGCTTTTCTTGAAGTGATTTGCGCTTTTCGACCTCTGTTCTTAATTCTTCTAAACTCACACTAAGTTCATGGGTGCGCTTTTCTACCATTGCTTCCAATTCAAGCTCATGGGTTTTAAGGGCTGTATTCGCTTCAATGAGTGCTTGCTGGTTTGCAAATGCATCCATCGCAGACGCAATAACATGACTGACAGTATACAACAAATCCACCATGGCTTCTGAATATTCATCGCTACGACGGTAGGATTGGATCACAAACGCGCCTAAATGCTTGTCGCGATTGATTAGCGGAAAGCACAGCCATTGCTTGGGGAAACTGCCTAACATTTCAATAACCCCTTTCTCGGTCAGTGCCATCAAAGCATGTTCAGAATAGTTCTTTACACTGTCAGAGCGCAGTGCATAACTAGTAAGCGTTTTGTCTATTTCTGTGCTAGTTAGACTATTTAATTCCTCGAGCGAAATACTGTCTTTGACATCATGGAAATAGGGAAATTCAAACTCGCCATCTTGTCTTTGCAAAACCACATAGAAATTGTCCGCGTAAGTAATTTTTTGCACAATACAGTGCACATTCAACAAGAAGTGCTCCAAAGATTCGCTGGTGTTTAAACACGAAACGATATCGGTCATGCTATCTATTACTTCAGGAAGTTCTGCCATCATTGAGCGCCCTTTTGAATCGTTAATTCTCAATCTCACAAAAGCTTAACTAGCAGTGCTAAAAATTACCAGAAATCAATTACTTTTTTATCCGCTCATCTAGATGCTAGAGGTCTGTTGACCTTTCAATCTGATGTGTAACACTTTAAAATTTGCTGACTAGAGTCTAAACGGAATACATAATGAAATACTTACATACTATGGTACGAGTACGTGATCTTGATGAATCCATGAAGTTTTATTGCGACCTCTTGGGTCTCGTTGAAGTGAAACGTTATGACAGTGAACAAGGCCGTTTTAGTTTAATTTATCTCGCCGCCCCTGATCAAGTTGAGCAGGCGCAGCAAAGCTTTTCTCCTACTATCGAACTTACCTATAACTGGGATCCGGAAGAATACACTGGTGGTCGTAATTTTGGCCACTTGGCCTTTGCCGTAGAAAACATTTATGCACTTTGCCAAAAGCTGCAAGATGCCGGTGTGGCTATCAACCGACCACCGCGCTGTGGTCACATGGCATTTGTTAAATCTCCAGATGGAATATCTATCGAATTACTCCAACAAGGTGATGCATTGCCTCCAGCTGAGCCTTGGCAGTCAATGGAAAACACGGGTAGTTGGTAATAATTGCTGATAATCACTAAAGCACCGGAGCGATGTATCTAACCTGGAATCAGAATAACTACCGCTCCTTTTCCCCCTTACTTCAATAAGCAAGATGGTAGCTTTTAAGCAATTTCACCAGTTGCTTTTTGAAAGGCTTGGAATCTAACACCTGTTGTAGCGCCTCAAAATCCGATGCTGAATCTTTAGGCGCCAATATTGCTCTAAAATAGGTTTCATGGGGATTTTGAGAAAAGTGAAACACTCGCTTCCAACCATTTTTAGCAACAAGATATTCTGTCGTAGAGCGACTGACAATGGCAATACTCACCCGCCTTTTGAGGATCATCTCCAATAGAGCTTCTTCGGAATTTACGTTCACTCGCTGGATATTGGCTTGCTCCACTCCTTGGTCCAAGTGGCGATAGTAGTACCCAGCAATGGCGCCAACTTGATTACCGTACAATGAGCTAGGGTGATAATACTCAAACGGTTGCTCTACATGCGAGACGAATTCGTCCGTGTCATACATTAACGGGCCGCTCCACAAATACTTTTGTTTTTTGCGGTCATCAAACCAAGCTGGGTTTACCCCTAAAATAAATCCTTTGAGTGTTTGCTGTTCAAGCTGCTTATCTAAGCGTTTACGTGGTACAAAACGTACTTCTACCTGCAGCTCTTTTTGCACGGCATTAATCAGTTTTGCTAAATCAAAATAAAGACCTTTTTGCGATTCTAGATCAATAATATAGGGCGGCTTGTGATGATATACGTAGAGAATTTGGGTTTCAGCGGCTGTCACTGAAAAGGCCACCATTAACCAAGTGGAAATGGCAATAAAGTACTTTTTTAACACTGAGTGCCTCGTGTCTAACCTAAACTTTTAATACAGTCTAAAACTACAGCCTAGCTCCTTCTCGGCATATCGGTTAATTCCTTTCACATGTTTTTAAATGAGCAAAGGGACCAAAGGCCCCTTATTTTACAAAAATATAACAAAAACAAATTATGAACAAGTAATAACTGTGATCTGTATCACCCGTTTTATTACTTTCATTATGTCTGCCTTAGTATTAGGCAATTACTGACAACCATCTTTGTTATAAGACACTTTCAGCGCTGCCCCCGTTGGTGCGCCTGACACTTTCAAGTATCCCCAATATTCAGATTGCGCACTTATCTCAATGCACTCTTGGTTACCTTGATTGAACGAGCTTGCATCCACATTAGTACCATTTGGCCATCCTGCATTGCTGTATTCAAGCCCAAGATCACCACTACCATGAGCTGTTTTGATCACCACAGATTGTTGACCACTTACATTCTCAAGGCTAAACCACATCGGCTCTTGGCTTCCAAGGCAAATTGTTTCATCCGCTGCTAATCTACCATTAGAGACACTACCCTGCGACTGACATACGTCCTCTATTGTTGAATTTGTTACGATTTCTCCTAACAACTGCACATTTTCAAAGCGATTATAACCATGCAGCATAATGTAATAGGTGCCAGCGGCAGGTGTAGTAATTTCACATACCTCTTCGTTACCGGATTGATATGGTCTGCAATCATACTCGCTGAACGTTGGCGCCGAGCCCAACTTAAGGTAAAGATCGGCATCACCTGTACCTCCTGACGTGCTGATGACTAATTTATCAGTGCCAGCAGCGACATCGATTGAAAATGCAACTTGTTCATCTTGCTCGCCCGCAACCGCGACAGGTACGCCAGACTGTAGTTTGTTTGAAGTCGTTGCGCTTACAGTAGCCACTGTATTACTAGTGTGATTCAAACCGCTAGGATCGCTCACCGTTAAGCTAATTTGATACTCGCCTGCTTGCACATAACTGTGCGTGGGATTGGCTTCATTACTTTGGCTACCATCACCAAAACGCCACAGATAAGTGAGTACATCACCATCAGGGTCGACACTACCTTGGCTTGAAAATAGTATCGCTTGATTAACATCACCGGAGTATGGCCCATTAACCTCTGAAGTAGGTGCGTTATTCTGACCACCAGCAGCAAGCTCGTTGCACCATTGAACAAACTCTGATTGATACTGTGATGCGAGGCGGTCCATACGGGCTTGGTACGCATTCCAATTTGCTTGTCGCGTTTCCTGTCGCATTGCGAGCACTTCATCGAAGTGTTTTTCATACAGGAATCTCACCCCTAAATAACCCCAACGGTAAATTCTATCTTGGTCAAAACCGTCATACGTCGTACTGAATATTTCGGCTAGCGTATATACTGAGCCATCTTTGATTGTATCTATTGCGGCTTGATTATCATTGAGGTTTGCAATGTACTCAGCCACCCCTTCACTCCACCAAACGATAGGCTTAGTCGGTGCATTAAAGTCACCATAAAGATCAAAACGCCCATCAAGATAATGTACGTATTCATGCTCTAAGTTCCAGATGTAATGATCCGGCTTTGCATAACTGGCCTCGTATGCAACAAAATTAGCAACGTTATTCACATCGCTAGGATTACCCTCTAAATACATACCACCGTTGTCGGTGCTGATTTTAAAAATGGCTTTGGCATATTTTTTATAGTCTGCACTGCTATTAAAGATATTCACTTGCAGAAAATCATTGTTATCATCGGCAACCGGTAAGCGGCCTGTTTCCAGCATAGTGTGGAATCGCCCTTCTTCCGCTTCCATGGTTTGACACGCTGAAGTCAATTGCTGAGCGGTGAGTGCTTGTGCTCTAATCTTTATTGTATCGCTACAACTATGTTGTTGAGAAAGTACTTTGCTCTCAAGTTCTTTATCAAAATTACAAATACCAAACTGGCCACAATCAGCATAATAGGTCGCGACATCAGCCGCAGCTAACCAGACACCATCGCCAAAGCCATAACTGTTATAACGCGAGAATAAAGCGGTTAATTGCGTGTCGACTGACTCTTGAATAGCTGCACCATTGTATAATTTAAGTCGAGCCAATTCGCTCGCAGCATTGATGATTAGGTATTCAGAGTCTGAATTTACCATCCAAGTTTGTGCAGTGAAGCTCCCTAGTAAACTCACCAATTGTTGATCGTTTTTAACCAAAGCGACAAAGTTATCATTCCACTGACCACGATATAAGATAGTAAAAATACCGTTTACCGCACTGCGCATGTTCCACTTCTGAGCGTAGCTTTCATTCCATTTAGATAGCCATGCTTTTACAACTGGCAGATAGTGCCCTTGTAGTTCCGATGAGTCCATTGTAGTAATAGCCTCACCGAGTACTTTACCATGAGCATCATTGTCGTCGTAGAAATGGCTATTACTAACAAAAGCATCCAACGCATCTTTCACCGCAGGCTTAACCCAAGTAGCAAAAGTCACCTGGTCATTGTAAAACTCAACATAAAAGCCAGCGCGAATAAATAAATAAAGCGCTTCGAGGTCGGCACTACCGTTGCCTGAATAGCTTTGCGAAAGTGATTTGGCATTTTGCGCCGCAGCATACATTTTATCTGAAGTGAATACTTGTGTTTGGATGCTGCTGTCAGCGGAGAACAAAGCATTGATACAGCTCGTACCCTGTTGCTTTATTTCAGTAACAATTTGGCTACTGCTCGCACTTGCTAAGCTATTTAAATCACATGCAGCAATCGCTTCACTTTGGCTTACTGCCATCGCTTGCAATAATGGCGTGTGTTTAGCAGATAACAGCGGCATGCTCCTAGTTGGTGTATGTGCAACGGGTGCTCTATCATGCAAATTTTTGTGCTCATGGCCATGGGAAATGTTCGTTTCCACTTGAACCGATGCATCGAGCGGCTTAAAGAGTCGCTGTGATTCTTGATGTGCGTTAGCTGAATTTATCGCTGTAAGCGCAGATAACGCCAAAGTGAGTTTTGTAATTTTCATCATTTACCTTTCCTGTTGTGTATCCAAACCCGATTGGGTTATAGGTTTTTAACACTAAAATTACAATGTATACAATATATTTTATATAACTTTATGGAATAGTGGCTCGACGGAAAAGCCACCATAATCTTAAAAGCGGGTATCCAGGGGGAAGGTCGTTGATTATAAATTCACCCATTTGGTTGATCTTTATGATTAAAAGTCCAACCAATTGACGAAAAGAAGGAATAAAAATTTATAGTGATTGGAATAAATTAGATCTTATCAATATGGGAAATGGCGCCAGAAGTGATTTTTACTCTCACTCTATAAGTGGATAGCGTGATTGAATAAACACCGTCATTTGGTTTTTGTGCTAATAAATGCTGTAGCCCTAACAGCAACTCATCTGTATCGTTACCACTGCTGGTGTTTCTTGAATCTAGGTATTCTTTTCCCTGCTTCATAGCCTTATCCAATACCACTGAAGCGACTTGCTGAGTAGACTTATTTTTCAACGTCTTAAACAATGCGCTTTTTAATAAACTCATGGTTATTCTCCTGATAAAGATACCGGCTCATACTAACATATCATTTATGAACCGGTGCCTGATTGGTTTTGGGAACAATCCGAGTGTAACAAGCTCGCACTAAAAGTCTAAATCAAATTCGTTTCAAACTATGTCAGATGTGTATAACCCCTACGCTATCTCAGCTAAATAACCTGAGGTTTGGATAAGGAATGAGCCAACTCATTGTTTTTAATAGCACATTAAATTATCCCCTTATCTAGCCAGAGAGTTTTAGGGATAACCAGGCGAATTTACGCACCAATAGCTGGCTATTGGCAGTGAATTCAACACAGTTAGCGCTAAAACTAGCTGCTAGAAAGGCATTAATTATTCGAAGCTCAGGTTAAATAATTTAGTTGCTCGGCAAGCTGCTTACCAGAGAAAAGCTTCGGTACAAAGTGTAATAGGTTCAAGGACAGCTGGTGCTCTGATCGGGTGGTATTTACTAAACTGGGTAAAGTGCCTAATTCGCTGCTTATATCGTGCCAAACGGGATTCGCCTCATTGAGCTTGTCATAAGCAATCGTATTGAACTCAAAATTTTCAAAATATTCATCAACCAAGAACAAGGGCTGAGTGAGCTTGAGCGAATCAAGTAACTCACGAGAAAAACTGTGTCGAGCTTCTGAGCTTTCACTGGTGAAAAAGTGGCCTGGCAGGTTATAACCAATGATTAAATCAGAGCTTGCGTATAAGCTGTTGGTATACAACAAAGCAGTAAGAATAAGGTAGGTATCGTATCTCGCTAAGCTCACCCCTTGCAAAAGCTCACTCTGCTTACTAAGGTCAATCGCACAGCGACTACGCATGGTACGCCAAAAACAATGTTGATTCAGGGAGAGATCCCGCGCGCCAGCGCCTGCCAACTTAGATTTCCAACTCGATATAAACAATTCAAACCCTTCTGTTTTGAATTGATCGACTTCAAATGACATCCTTTTCTCCTAAAATTGTTTGTACCAAAAAATATACAGGCATCACACAAAGCTATAAGAATATAGAGAAATGGCAATTACACGGCATTACAGCAGCAAAAGTAGAAATGATTGTTATAGTAAAAAGCCCGCGGATGCAGGCTTTAAAAGAAAGGATTACTTGTATTCAACTTCAATGATTTCATATTCAACAGCACCATTTGGTGTTTGAATATTCACTGTATCATCTAGTTCTTTACCGATTAACCCACGCGCAATCGGTGAATTAACAGAAATCAAGTTGTTCTTAAGATCGGCCTCGTCGTCACCAACGATACGATAAGTTACTTCTTTGTCTGTATCTACATTCACAATAGTCACAGTACTACCAAAAATAACCTTGCCGTTGTTCTGCATTTTAGTCACGTCGATGATTTGTGCTGTCGAAAGCTTAGCTTCAATTTCTTGAATTCGGCCTTCACAAAAACCTTGCTGCTCACGTGCAGCATGGTATTCAGCATTTTCTTTCAAATCACCGTGTTCACGCGCTTCTGCAATATCTGCAACGATTTTCGGGCGAACAACTTTTTTTAAATGATTCAGTTCATCACGAAGCAATTCTTCGCCTCGTACTGTCATCGGAATTGATTGCATAAGTATCTCACTCATTGCCAGAGCTGACGCTCTGGCCTTGTTCTTTTTAGTTCAAACGCTGGTGTAGTTCTTGAACAGAGTTTACAGAACTTCTGTCGTCAGCTTCATTCGCTGTACAGTTTGCAAACGCTGCATTTAGCGTAGTGGTGTAGTTAGTCTTATGCTGAAGTGCACCACGACGTAACACCTTCGAGTCCTCAATAGCTTGGCGACCTTCGGTAGTATTAACGATATAGCTGTACTCACCATTCTTGATACGGTCAAGAATATGAGGACGGCCTTCGAATACTTTGTTTACGCGACGTACTTCAATACCCGCTTCTTCAAGCGCTTTCGCCGTACCATTCGTTGCATCTAACTCAAAACCAATTGCTTTCATTGTCTTTGCTAGTTCAACTACGCGTGCCTTATCACCATTGCGCACAGATAGTAGCGCGCGGCCGCCACGTGGTAAAGTGTTTGATGCACCTAATTGGGCTTTTGCGAATGCTTCGGCGAAGTTTTCACCAACACCCATCACTTCACCCGTCGAGCGCATCTCTGGACCACGCATTGGGTCAACACCTGGGAACTTAGCAAATGGCAATACCACTTCTTTTACACTGTAATATGGAGGGATAACTTCCTTCGTTACACCTTGGCTTTCAAGAGACTGGCCAACCATACAACGTGCAGCAACCTTTGCAAGTGCAACGCCTGTTGCTTTTGAAACAAATGGTACTGTACGAGCAGCACGCGGGTTAACTTCAATCAAGTAAACTTGACCGTCTTTCACCGCGAACTGGGTATTCATCAGGCCAACAACACCTAGTTCCAGCGCCATATCACGGACTTGCTTACGCATCACATCTTGAATATCTTGCGGCAGCGTGTGTGCAGGCAATGAACAGGCCGAGTCACCCGAGTGAACACCTGCTTGCTCGATGTGCTCCATAATACCGCCGATGATAACGTTCTCACCGTCACAGATAGCATCTACGTCTACTTCAATTGCATCATCTAAGAAACGGTCAAGTAGTACTGGTGCTTCATTAGAAACAGACACCGCTTCTGTCATGTAGCGACGTAAGTCGTCTTCATCGTACACGATTTCCATTGCACGACCACCAAGTACGTATGATGGACGAACAACCAGTGGGAAGCCAATTTCTTGTGATTTAGCAACCGCTTCTTCTAGTGAGGTTACCGTTGCATTTTCTGGTTGTAGTAGGTTTAGACGCTCTACAAGCTGTTGGAAGCGCTCACGGTCTTCTGCGCGGTCGATAGCATCAGGAGAAGTACCAATCACTGGCACACCATTCGCTTCAAGATCTCGTGCCAGTTTAAGTGGAGTTTGACCACCATACTGAACGATCACGCCTTTTGGCTTTTCAACACGGACAATTTCTAGCACGTCTTCCAGTGTAATTGGCTCGAAGAATAAGCGATCAGACGTATCGTAGTCTGTTGAAACTGTCTCTGGGTTACAGTTAACCATGATAGTTTCATAGCCATCTTCACGCATCGCAAGGGCTGCGTGTACACAGCAGTAATCGAATTCGATACCTTGACCGATACGGTTAGGACCGCCACCGATAACCATGATTTTGTCTTTGTCAGAAGGATTCGCTTCACATTCTTCATCATACGTTGAGTACATGTAAGCAGTGTCTGAGCTAAATTCTGCAGCACATGTGTCTACGCGCTTGTAAACAGGCAGAATTTCAAGCTGGTGACGCTTCTTGCGAATTTCTTTTTCTGATACGCCTGCGATTTCGGCAATGCGAGCATCTGAGAAACCTTTACGCTTCAAGCGGCGCAGGAAGTCTTTGTTTAGACCTGCCATGCCCACTTCAGCGATTGTCGCTTCATCTTTTAAGATGTCTTCGATTTGCACTAGATACCAAGGGTCAACTTTAGTGAGTTCAAATACCTCTTCAACAGACATACCGTGACGCATCGCATCAGCAATATACCAAATACGCTCAGCACCCGGCTCACGTAATTCGCGGATGATCGTTTCTTTTGCGTTTGGCGCGTCAAGTGCGACGATTGGGTTCAGACCCGTTGCACCCACTTCTAAGCCTCGTAGTGCTTTTTGTAATGACTCTTGTTGGTTACGACCAATTGCCATTACCTCACCAACCGACTTCATTTGCGTAGTTAGACGGTCATTTGAACCTGCGAATTTTTCGAAGTTAAAACGAGGGATCTTAGTCACTACGTAGTCGATTGACGGCTCAAATGATGCTGGAGTTGCACCACCTGTGATGTCGTTTTGAAGCTCATCAAGCGTATAACCTACGGCAAGCTTGGCAGCGATTTTAGCGATCGGGAATCCCGTTGCTTTTGACGCAAGTGCAGAAGAACGCGATACACGCGGGTTCATCTCGATGATAACCATACGGCCATCAACAGGATTGACACCAAACTGAACGTTTGAACCACCAGTTTCAACACCAATTTCACGAAGTACCGCCATCGAGGCGTTACGCATGATTTGATATTCTTTATCCGTTAGCGTTTGTGCTGGTGCAACTGTGATTGAGTCACCAGTGTGTACGCCCATTGGGTCGAAGTTTTCGATTGAACATACGATGATACAGTTGTCGTTTTTGTCACGAACCACTTCCATCTCATATTCTTTCCAGCCTAATAGGCTTTCATCGATAAGCAGCTCATTTGTTGGTGACAGGTCAAGACCACGAGTACAGATCTCGTCAAACTCTTCCATGTTATACGCAACACCACCACCGGTGCCGCCCATCGTGAATGAAGGACGAATAATACATGGGAACCCGATGCGAGTTAAGATATCGTGCGCTTCATCCATTGAGTGTGCAATTTCAGCGCGAGGGCATTCTAAGCCGATATTTTTCATCGCCGCGTCAAAACGCTCGCGGTTTTCCGCTTTATCGATTGCATCTGCAGTCGCACCAATTAGCTCAACACCATGTTTAGCAAGCACACCGTGCTTATCTAGGTCTAGCGCACAGTTAAGTGCTGTTTGTCCACCCATAGTAGGCAGCACCACATCAGGCTTTTCTTTTTCGATGATCTTTTCTACCACTTCCCAGTGAATAGGCTCGATGTAAGTTGCATCCGCCATTTCAGGGTCAGTCATGATAGTCGCAGGGTTAGAGTTTACAAGAATAACTCTATAGCCTTCTTCTCTAAGCGCTTTACAGGCCTGAGCACCAGAGTAATCGAATTCACATGCTTGGCCGATAACGATTGGGCCTGCGCCCAAAATCAGAATGCTTTTTATGTCGGTACGTTTTGGCATTATTACTCCGGTCTAATTAAGCGTTGCGAGATTGCATTAATTCAATGAAATGGTCGAATAGCGGTGCCGCATCATGTGGACCAGGACTTGCTTCAGGGTGACCTTGGAAGCTAAACGCTGGCTTATCAGTACGGTGAATACCTTGCAGTGTGCCATCGAACAGTGACTTGTGCGTTGCACGTAGCGTATCAGGAAGCGTTGCTTCGTCAGCAGCAAAACCGTGGTTTTGTGCAGTGATCATCACGACATCACGATCTAAGTCTTTAACCGGGTGGTTACCACCATGGTGACCAAACTTCATTTTTACTGTTTTCGCACCAGAAGCGAGTGCTAATAACTGATGGCCTAAACAAATACCAAAAATAGGTGTATCTGTTTCTAAAAATGCTTTGATTGCTTCAATGGCATAAGTACATGGCTCAGGGTCGCCAGGGCCATTTGATAGGAAGATACCATCAGGGTTTAATGCAAGTACGTCAGCAGCGGAGGTTTCTGCTGGAACAACGGTTAACTTACAGCCTCTATCAACTAACATTCTAAGAATGTTCTTTTTCACACCAAAATCGTATGCAACAACATGGAATTTTTCTTCTTCAGCAGAAAGCGTTTTAAAGCCCTCGCCTAGAGTCCAGCTCGATTCACGCCATTCAAACTGAGATTCTGTTGTTACTACTTTTGCTAAATCCATCCCTTTCAAACCAGGGAATGCTTGCGCCGCTTCTAGCGCTTTTTGCTCGTCTACTTCGTCGCCTGCGATGATACAGCCGTTTTGAGCGCCTTTATCACGTAAAATGCGAGTTAGTTTACGAGTATCAATATCTGCGATCCCTAAGATATTGCGTTCTTTCAAGTAATCACTCAATGATTGTTCGTTACGGAAATTACTCGCAAGCAGTGGTAAGTCACGGATCACTAGGCCTTTTGCCCAGATCTTGTCCGCTTCCTCATCTTCGCTGTTAGTACCGGTGTTGCCGATATGTGGGTAAGTAAGCGTAACGATTTGTTCCGCGTATGAAGGATCCGTTAAGATCTCTTGATACCCCGTCATTGACGTATTGAATACCACCTCACCGACTGACATACCGTCAGCACCGATAGCAGTACCGCGAAACACCGTGCCGTCTTCAAGGACTAACAGAGCGGATTTAGTCAAGTTAACCTCCTAATAGTAAAAAACGGGCGAAAGCAAAACGCTCAACATCCCGTCTACAAAGCGCTTGGTAACACGCAGTTATTAAAATTTTGGCAAATTCGTTATAGTCTACAGCATGAATGCCTTTTCGTCTAATACAAATCACAAAAATTATAAAAATAAGCCATTAAACTCTTTTTTTGCTTTAAAGCCTCAAAATGTTATACCTACTTCTTTAAATCTAGCACATCTTGCATATCATAAAGGCCTGCTGGCTTATCTTTTAACCACTGCGCAGCCCTTACAGCACCTGACGCAAAGGTCAATCTCGACGCTGCTTTATGTGTTAATTCGAGCCTTTCCCCCATTGTCGAGAAGTAAGCCGTATGTTCACCTACTATATCTCCCGCTCTAAGGACCGAATAACCGATTTCTTGTTGAGATTTCGCTTCATGGCTCTGGCTTCGGTCGTAAACCGCAACCTCATCATGTTGCCAGCCTTTTGCTTCTGCAATCGCCTCTCCGATAGCGAGTGCAGTTCCTGAGGGTGCGTCGATTTTGTTGCGGTGGTGCGCTTCGAAAATTTCAATATCCATGTCGTCAGCCAGCTTTTGTGCGGCTGTTTGTACTAAGTTCAGTAGCAAGTTAATGCCAACGCTATAGTTGCGAGAAAACACAATTGGGATATCTTTTGCGGCTTCGACCAACAGCGCCATTTCACTTGCTGTCAGTCCAGTAGTACCGATCACCATCGGTTTTTTAGCGGCAATTGCAGCTGATAAATGCTGCTTCATGCCCTCTGGCAAAGTGAAGTCTATTAATACGTCAACATTTTCAAGCTTACTTTGCTCGGAGCTAAAACAGATATTTGCGTCTGCTTGAGGCTGCAATTGATTAACTGCTTTATCAAGATATTGTGAATTATCTCGTACAAAAGCGTTGGCTAGCTCTACTTGTCGCGACAAATAACAGGCTTCAATCAATGCTAACCCCATTCTGCCATTCGCACCGTAAATACCTATTCTTGTCATACGTTACCCTTTTTTATTTGCGATGTTGATTATCCAAAAGGCAGCAACGATGGCTAACCGGATAATAGAAGTGTGTTTTTGCGGGAGTAGAGTTTACCGTATCTGTGTGTCATAGTCAGTTAAGTTGAAAATAATAAAACATTAGACTTTAGACGTCTAAACATATAAACTGCCGCGCTCGCTCACCTATTGAAGTTGAGAGATTTTCATCTTATGCCAATTGCATTAAGTAAATGGGCTATTTTGAAGCGGAGAAATAGCTTTAGTAGCTAGGCAAAAATTTTGCTATTCATTTGTTCTAAATGAGAAATTTTTAACGACGCTAATATGCTAGTTCCCCCTTCAAATTGGTTGGAGAATTAATACAATTGGTATTAGGTGTGTTGTGCGGTTTTGCAGCTGGTTATTGGCTGTGCTTTATTGTTGGGGAGTGCTATGCAACCAAATTACAATCAAACAAAGGCGAAACTATCATTATTGCCGCTGTTGACCTTTGTAGGGATTTTTCTTGGCGCAGGATTGTATTTGCAATCGCAAGGCGTTGACTATGCGTTTTATCAATTAAAAGCTCCTGTCGCGATTCTACCAGCCATCGTTCTCGCTTTTTTACTTAATAAAGATACCATCAACCGCAGTGTCGAAACTTTTATTCAAGGCGCTGGACACAGCAATATCATCACCATGTGCCTCATCTATTTATTAGCAGGTGCTTTTTCTGCGGTTGCAAGTGCCACTGGCGGTGTTGACGCTGTGGTTAACGCCGGTTTATCACTTATTCCTCCGGCATTTTTATTACCCGGCTTGTTCCTTATTTCTGCTGTCGTCTCTACCGCAATGGGAACCTCCATGGGCACAATTGGTGCAATTGGACCTATTGCTGTAGCCGTCGCGATGAAAACCGGAATTGATCCGGCACTGATGGCTGGCACCATCGTTTCGGGCGCAATGTTTGGCGATAACTTATCCATTATTTCTGATACCACAATTGCAGCAACGCGAACGCAAGGCTGTGAAATGAAAGATAAATTTAGAGAGAATCTAAAAATAGCCCTACCAGCTGCACTGCTGACTGTTTTACTCTTGGTGTTTTTAACCCCAGAGCCGCAGGTTGTAGAAACCAAGCCGTTTGATTGGTTATTAGTTTTACCATACGCATTTATTTTGGTCTTGGCGGTGATTGGTATCAATGTTTTTGTTGTGCTCTTTAGTGGTATCGTTTTTGCTGGCTGTATGGGTTTTGCCGGTGACTATCAAGGCGCTGCGTTCTTAAACGATATCTATAAAGGCTTTAGTGATATGCAGGAGATTTTCTTGCTGTCGATGTTCATTGGTGGTTTATCTGAATTTATTCGTATCAATGGCGGCCTAGATTTTTTAGCCAAACAGATCCAAAAAATTACCAGCATTATCGCGAAATGGCACCGTCAAGTAGCTGATCAACTCGGTATTGCTGCACTCGTGTTAACAAGTAACTTGTGTATCGCAAATAACACGGTAAGTATCATAGTTGCAGGCCCTGTTGCTAAAAAACTGGCTGAAGATGGAAAGATCTCTGCTAAGCGTTCGGCAAGCTTATTAGATATTTTTGCGTGTGTTATGCAAGGCTCTTTACCCTATGGTGCACAGGCACTGCTGCTCGGGGCCACGTTTAAAATCAGCCCTTGGGACGTATCTAGCTCTTCTTATTACTGTTTCATTTTGGCTTTCACCGCCATTACCGTTATCTGCCTAAGAAGAAATAAAACATAATTTATTCGGTTTACGCGCCCAACTTTGGGCGCTTTTGTTATACTTTCATTTTTAACGCTATCCGAATTAATAAATGAAAATCAACACGCTAATCATTTCCTCCTCACTCGCTTTTAGCACATTTAGTTATGCTGCTGATTGGAGTACAACGCAACTACACATAAACCACGGTGATTTCAAAAACCCGTTTAGCAGAAGCGAAGCATCGGCAACGGTTTACTCATTACAACATGCGTCTGGATATCGCTACGGCGATAATTTCTTCTTTATCGATTACAGCAAAGATGACCTTAGTGATGGTTACCAAGATGGTGACTTTTATGGAGAGTGGTATTCGAGCTTCTCGATGTCAAAGATTGCAGGCTTTAACTCTTCTTTCGATGCCATAGCTGACGTTAGCTTAACCATGGGTTTCAATGCAGCCGGAGACGCTAAGGTGATGAAATACTTGCCTGGTGTCAAAGTAAATTGGAATTTTGACGGGTTCAATTTTTTCTCTTCTACATTCACACTTTATCAAGACGATAGCCAAGGTATTAGTCATGGCGGTGCGCCTAAAGAAAGTGATAGCTGGATGATAGATCTCGCTTGGGGTTACCCCTTCACAATAGGCGAGCAAAAATTCTATCTCACAGGTCACGTAGAATATATTGGCGAGCGAGAAAACGAGTTGGGTAATGACGTAAAAGGCTGGTTGCTCGCGCAGCCAATTCTACAATGGGATCTCGGCTACGCAATAGGCATGCCTGACAACCAATTAATGTTAGGTGTTGAATGGCAATATTGGCGCAACAAACTTGGCACAGATACCAATGAATCTGTTCCCCAGCTACACCTAGCATGGACTTTCTAACTCTAAACTCGCTTTTGACCTTTGACTTTACTCTGTGATGGTTGAGTCAAAGGTAGTCATTATTTATCAGCCCTTGCCTGACTACATCTACTATTCAAAGTATTAAGAGCAGTGCTGTGCTCTACTGTAGTAATCGTTTTTGTGATGGATTAGTGTTCACACCAAGATAGCGCAACTTCCGGTAGCGAAGTATCCGTCGATACACTGGCGGCCACTTTTTGCTGCTCAGACAGCAGCGTATTATAAGACGCTATCAATTCTGGGAGTTGCAATGTATAAACATACTTCTCCATATTGCTGCCGTAATCACTTTGGAGCAATATGGGTAAAGTCGAAATAAGCAACTCTACTTGATCTGCATTTGGCTGTATGCCATTTCTACTTTTTTGAAAAATTAGCTCCTGCCAAGTAAACACAATAGATAATTCTTTATCCTCTACCGCACTTAGCTGAGTTTTCACTGTATTCATATAGCGCCTAAAGTTTTTCCACTGATTGGCAAGCAAATAAACATTTAATAAATTTAACCCCGTATAGCTCGCTTCGTAAGCTTGTTCTGCTTTTTGATGATAGAGGAAAGCTTGCCTATATAGTCTTGCAGCATGCTGATACTTACTCATATCAAAATAAACATTAGCTAAGTTATTGTTAAGTGCCGCTTCCAGTTGTTCATCCTTCACCTCAGACAATGTCGGCGCTAAAATATTGATTGCTTCTTCTAACTGCCCTGTTGTTCGATATAAAACGGCAAGATTATTAACGATAAGTGGCCTTTGCTCGTGAGTTGAGTACTTAAGAGCACATTCATAGTTTTTTTGCGCAAGCGCAGGCTTACCGATCCGGCGATAATAAATCGCGAGGTAATTTGCAATTTGCCCCTTTTCGGACTGTAAATACGCAAGCCACTCAGTATTGTCGGAAAATAGCGCTACTATTTCACGAATTCTGACCGTATCGTTTGTTTTAATTGCAGCTTCTAAACCGGCGCGATGTAACTCATAGATACCTTTAGAGGGCTGTTCTGGAAGTTTGGGTAACGCTGCTTCATATACTCGAGTTGCTTGTGTTGGGTTTGAGATGTTTAAATCTTGAATAACCTGTAATGTCTTAAACAATTCATCAGGGGCGAGTACTGTCAGAGAAGAAACAATAATTAAAACTGGTAGCACTTTCGCTCTCCGATTTCCTGATTTAAAGTAATCATAGTGGAGCTTCCGCCGGTTAGCAAAATGCCCGAGCGTGCAGAAGTATAAAACCGCTAGCGACTTCACATTAAACACATCAAATCCATTAAAGTGGGTCATCAAAATATGGACTCTGTGACTACAAAAACTAAAAGCAGCACAACAAGGTATTTACTCGATGCAGAAAGACACAGCAATTAAACAGTCACAACTTAATAGAAAGATGACACAGGCCATCGAGTATTTTACTTCGGGCCAAGATCAAGCAGCAGAGCAAGCATTTCAGCAACTATACCAACAGCAGCCCACCCAGCAGGTCATTTTATATCTCGCACAATTGGCGCAGCGTAGACAAGCCGGGAGTGAATGGATTGAACAACTTGAAGCTCTGCTACATAAACACCCAGATGTACCAGATAGCTATTATATTCTCGCTCGCAGTTATCAACAAAACAGACAACTACCACTCGCCGCTCAAACCTTCTATCAAGCGCTAGGATGGCGCTTGCAGCATGACGCACTGACAAACATTGCAGCAGTTCAATCATCCGAAGTACCAATACATGAAAGCGCGAGCTCAACTAAACTAACTCCTGAAAATGCATTACACCTATTACTACAAACATTGTCATCCTTAAAAAAGGCGGGATTTTATGCTTTTCCTACGGCTGGTACTTTGCTTGGGTTAGAGCGTGAAGGTCAACTCTTAGAAAATGATAAAGATGTTGATATTGGTATCGACTGGTCTCACATGGAAAGCGCAATCGAACATTTACAGCATCTTGGCTGGCACGAAGAAGCGCAATCCTATGGACTTATAAACCCTCGATGTTTTCGCCACCAATCTGGCTTAGTGCTTGACCTTTGCGGTTATGCCACAGAGCAAAGCACTGGAGACACCATATCAGGTTTATGGATGCAAGACGTACCTTTTACTTGGAATAGAGTGACGCGTTTCTCTGCTATTCAAGTTGTGAGCATCAGCTCACCTGCTGGAGAAATTTGTTATCCCCAGTATCCAGAACAAATCTTACAAGCATTATATGGGCTGGATTGGAAAATACCTGACGCAAATTTTGATACCATCGTCTGCGCCCCGAATATTAAGCAAGATTCCTACTTATATTACTGTTATGCCTACTCTCACCTCTACACTGAGTGGAAAAAAGGCAACTTCAAAAAAATGCATGCCATGCTTAAGGTGCTATTACAATTCAAACCTCATGACGGTCTTTTAAAAAATCTTATGCGGTTCGTACAAAAGCAGATGAAATCACAACAGCCGTGCCGTGTTTTAGCGCTTGGCTTTTTTGATCTGCTTCACCCTGGTCACTTAACGTATTTGTCGTTAGCGAAATCACACGGAGACTACTTAGTTGTTGGGGTCGCACCGGATGCTTTTGCGTTAAAAAGTAAGGGGCGACCGCCAATAATGGATCAAGACGAGCGCTTAAGTATAATTAAGGCATTAGCATGCGTAGATAAAGCGGTTTTAGTCGGTGCACCAATGGCTGATACTGAGCGAGCAGCGCACTGGATCGCACAACAAAGAGTAAACCTTGTGATCTGCGGTGATGAATGGCAACACACACCCCGCTGGCAGGCATTGGAAGCCGCTTTAGCACCACAAAATATTCAGGTTGTTTATATCCCTTATACCCAAGGAATTTCTAGCACTAAAATTAAAGAAAGAATACAAAACTTCAATGAGAGTTAACGCTGTGTATCTGCTAAGAGCTAGTGTTGAAAAGAGTTTTAATGTACATGTTTTTTGCCGGAACTTCATTGCAAGCCATCGGCGGGTGAACCGCCTCCAACCATGTTGCACTGTGCTAATACTGTGGCAGGAGCGAGTTTACCTCGCGATGTGTTGATTGGTTTGCGAGGGTTTCTATATCTCAAATCTCTTTACCCCAAACAGCAAAAAACCCGTCGCATTACTGCAACGGGTTTCTATATTTGGCCCTGGCTCGCTACGCAAGGACGCGCGAAGGGGAGATACTACATGGAAGTACTTTACCCCAAACAGCAAAAAACCCGTCGCATTGCTGCAACGGGTTTCTCTTATTTTGCCCTGGCTCGCTACGAAGTAGGATGTTCTACTTTCACATGGGTAATCCATACTATCATTGACCGGGGCCGACC
>NZ_MBQA01000165.1:0-95501 GCF_001709235.1 Pseudoalteromonas sp. BMB | reverse complement strand
TGGTCGATGGTTCGAGTCCATCATGACCCACCATTTACAAGCTTAAGAATTCGATTTTGAGCGGGTCATTAGCTCAGTTGGTAGAGCAGTGGACTTTTAATCCATTGGTCGATGGTTCGAGTCCATCATGACCCACCACTTACAGGCATACTAATTCAATTCTGAGCAGGTCATTAGCTCAGTTGGGTGAAAAAAGACCGAAGCAAGGCTTCTAAGCTTTTTGAACGCGAGTCAGGACGACGAGCCGGAACACCTCTTCAGGACGAATCAATGGCACTAATAATGCTTGAGCGGGTCATTAGCTCAGTTGGTAGAGCAGTGGACTTTTAATCCATTGGTCGATGGTTCGAGTCCATCATGACCCACCATCCTCTTATTCTTCATATATTATTCAAAATACTTTCTTAAACTCGCCATTTTGAGCTAAACATTCGCTAGGATTACCCCTGTATTTTTCGTATAATTCTACCTAATTATGCAATGTGGACTAGTGGTCGAGAAATGAGTCTAGCTGAACGTATTATGCCGGAAGATTATATCTTCCCTCCAAAACCTGCCCCTCTTACCGTTGAAGAAAAAGCAGAGTATAAAGCGCGTATCAAAGCGCTATTAGTTGAAAAAAATGCGGTACTGGTTGCCCATTATTATACTGATCCTGAGATCCAAGCACTTGCTGAAGAAACTGGCGGTTGTGTTGCTGATTCATTAGAAATGGCACGCTTTGGCGCTAAGCAAGAAGACAAAGACATGATCATCGTCGCCGGCGTGCGCTTTATGGGTGAAACGGCAAAAATATTAACACCGCACAAAACCGTTGTGATGCCAACACTCGAAGCAACTTGCTCGTTGGACGTAGGCTGCCCTATCGACGAGTTCTCTGCGTTTTGCGATCAACACCCAGACAGAAAAGTGGTGGTATACGCCAATACCTCAACTGCGGTAAAGGCCAGAGCGGATTGGATCGTCACCTCTTCTTGTGCGCTTGAGATTGTTGAGTACCTTGATGAGCAAGGCGAAAAAATCATCTGGGGTCCGGATAAGCACTTAGGTTCTTATATCCAAAAGAAAACGGGCGCCGATATGATCATGTGGAACGGTGCGTGTATCGTTCATGATGAATTTAAAACCAAAGCCCTTAAAGACATGAAGCAGCTACATCCTGACGCTGCGGTACTGGTTCACCCTGAGTCTCCTGCGGAAATCGTAGACTTAGCGGATGCAGTAGGCTCAACGAGTCAGTTAATTAAAGCTGCGCAAGAAATGGATAATCAGAAGTTTATCGTTGCTACCGATCGCGGTATCTTCTATAAAATGCAGCAACTTTGCCCTGAGAAAGAGTTCTTCGAAGCACCAACCGCTGGTGAAGGCGCCACATGCCGTAGCTGTGCCCATTGCCCTTGGATGGCAATGAACGGCCTACAGGCAATTGAAGAAGCGCTTATCAGCCCACAAGGCAAAGAAGTCTTCGTTGATATGGAATTGCGTGAAGGCGCACTACGTTCGCTAAATCGTATGCTAGATTTTTCTGCATCCTTGCAGAAATAGTAGGATTAATAGACAAATAGATCCTAAAAGCAAAAAACTGCTTGATAAAGTGCGAGGCTTTTCATAGTATTAGCCCCGCAATTCAGTGCGGAGAGATGGCTGAGTGGCTTAAGGCGCACGACTGGAACTCGTGTATACGTTTATAGCGTATCGAGGGTTCGACTCCCTCTCTCTCCGCCATTCCTTCTTTATTTTAATCAATCTGTTACTAGAAGTAGAAGCTGTCCTTTCTGTTAGCGCTGTTTTAAATTCTGAATGCTGGTTCACTATGTTTGCCACATTATTGCGTTTTTGGAAACCACCCTCGCTATACTTCATGTTTATTGCCACCTTAAATATACCTTCAACTGTTTATCCCAATTTTTAAGTACCAGATAGCACTATATGCTACACCTCCATCTGAATTAAGGTGGGTGTCAGCAATTTGGCTCACGATTTTGTCGTTTCTTCTTTGACGATAAGAGGCCAAATGACCTCTACTAAAATTGGGTCAGTTACCCATCAATTGCTGTAGTTGGCTTTTTCTTCCTCCTGAACTCCTGAACATCGTACATGATCTCTTAAATTATTAAGTTGAGATAGTTAAAAATCTATAAGGCAATTGCTAGCAAATGTAATATAAATAGGTACAATTGCGCTGTAATTAAATAAGAAAGGGAAAATTGTGAAATTCAAACTATCACACAAACGCTGGTTGACAATGTCGAAAGTTCTATTTGTTTCATCATTGTCACTTCCAGCCTTAGCCAATACCGTCGCCGGTAAAGTAACGCACTCTATTTCTGTACCAAGCTCTGGATATCTGAATAGCCCTGTAAATATTTCTTGGTCCCCCTTACCGGGCTTTTCGTTCGCCGACTTTTCTTTCGTGAAAATAGGCTATCGGTTAAACGGAGGCGATTATACTTTTCAGGATCATAGAGGTTCAGGTACGTCAATTTCGCTTAATCAGACAGGTCGTTGGTGCTTTATTGTTCGGGGATGGAACTCGAATGAGGGCGAGTTCGGATTATTTAATATAAATAATGAGCAATGCATCCAGATCAGAGACTTACCAATTCCAAGCGCGCCGATAATCGAATCACATGCGTATTATCAGCCGGTAAATAAAGACTTTGTGCTGAAATGGAACCCCCAGTCAGGGGGGCAGTATGTAAATTACTATAGACTGAATGGCACTTATTTTAGTGGTCAGAGTAAAAAACTGAACTTCGCAAATTATGGTAGGCAGTCATTCTCTGTTCAGGCTTGTAATTCGCAAGATAAATGTAGCTCCGCAGCAACAACTGGGGTCTATATCTATTCATCCCCTGGTTTTGTTAGAAACCTGACATCTGAGAAAGTGGATGTCGAACTCAATGAAGCGGTAAACATTACCTGGAGCCCTGCTGGAGGTATGATCCCATCTGGGTATTACGCTATTTCTCTAGATGGTCGTCAGTTATACTCAGGTAAGGATCTTCATTACACGCATCGTTCTAGTAACCCGGGTAGGCATACATATAAGATTGCAGCTTGCAATCCAAGCTTACCATGTACAGAAAGCTATCATACTATTAATGTGTCGGGTAGCGCGGAAGTCGAAGGTAATGCTTCATTTAATTATGAGCATGGCTCAGGAAATAAAATAATTGACCCGTACTACAATAAGAATGAATATCTTTCTTGGAACATATCACAAATAAAAAATGCTAATTCTTATCAGGTTGATGTTTTAGCAGAAGGTGGCAGCCTTTTAGGTTCCTATAACACTGAGAATGTAGGGAGTAATGTTAGGTTTAAGTTCGGTAACAACATAAATAGTACGAACTATAAAACAAATCAGAGTGTAAGAGTGAAGTTGAAAGCCTGTAATAGGTATAATCAGTGCAGGTATGTAACTGACACCAATTCTACTCCAACAATAAAGCTCGCTAAATGGAATAACAATGTCTATTACGAGGGGACTCCTCTTCACATCGTTGCAATTCATGCTGAAACGGATAGTAGTCAACAGAATGTATACAATAAACTATGGCCAAGAGCCAAGGTTGGAACTGCTGGAGAAGCTCCCGCGAAGGGTCCGCATTACTTCTACGAAGTAGATGGTTATGAGCTAATAAAAGCATACATGTTTCCCTACGCCATTGATGATGCACAAGGCAATCTCAAGGCAAACAGCGGCGTGGCTGCACAACCGGAAACGTCAAAAGTACTATTTGATGGTGTTGTGCTTTGGAATAATCTAGGCAAGTATGATAAGAACACCACAAGCGTAAATCGACTTGAAAATACTTTCCATGAAAGTGATGGGCTTATTGCTCCGCTGACAACGGTCAATAGTAGGCATTTCTGGAGAGAGTATCTTGATAATGTGTTTGGCGTAAAGTCTGAACTTGATTTAGTTGATTTGAACGATTCAAAATTTAATACTAAATACTTGTTTAAACCTGATGAAAATGGCAAAAGAGTTTCGATATTTGATGCTATTCATAAAACAACTTTGGATACTGAGGCGCCAAGAGGTGTTTACCTGATTCTTCCCGCCCCCTATATAGCGCCAGGTTCTGCTGATAGCTTTGACTATGGTTTGCATTTGAAAAGAACAAAGTACTATATTGATGAAGTAATTGAGCAGTACAGTATTTTCTTGGAAAATGTCAAAGAAAGGGGCGAAAAAACCAATGTAAGACTCGCAGGTTTTAAATGGGGTCAAGAATCATCTGGTATGAAAAACGAAAGCGTCTGTAAAGCATCAAAAACAGATGAAGCCTGCCTCTCGGCATTTAATGATTATCTGCGAGAAATCAAACGCTATCTCAATGGCTTTACAGCCAATAACCCAGGCACAACAGGTCAGCTCCAGCACCTTGCTTTTGTTTATAGTACAATAAATGCTGATTTCAAAACACATGCATCGCCAGGGAAAAAGTTTTCTGAGTTTACCTGTGAAAAAAGTGAAGAAAAGGTAGAAGAGTGCTTTACTCGTTTCTCTTCTATAAAGGCTGGTGGTTTTGTTGAACACTTTGACCAAGTATTTTTCCAGCCGAATGCGACTTCACGAAGATTTGGCAATAAAAAAAGTGGAGATATGAGTGATGAGGCCATTGATAGAGAAGTATTAGATTGGTACGTGCGAGGGTTGTTTAATAAGCTTCCTGAGTCTGATGCAAGTAAATACTCACTCATGATTGAGTATATTAGAGCATTGGGTAAACCGATAGTTAATAATGAAAGAGATTTTGGGTTGCTCTCGACGGATCCAGGTCACCTCATACATCCTCATTTTAAAAACTTTGAATACCCCTCATACAGATCTAGACTGCATGGAGAGACTAAATACACGGATGGCTTCTATGGTGATTTAAGTTACTATACTGACTATATTATGACTCAGTTCCCGCCAGAATTCAGGCAAGGGAAACGCAGTTTTCTTTACGATGACAATGGTGGCTTGGCATATTGTTACTCTCAGTATGCGCGTGGGTTGAAAAATTCATGTGTAGCCGGGAGATATATAAAGGGTGATAATTCACAAGATAAATTCCACCGATGGGATTTAGTAGAGTCGATCAGTGATTTACGCAGCCTGTATAGCTTCATTGAAGCAACAAGATCTGCAAAGAAAAACAATGGGTTAGCTACCAAAGCTTTCCAGGGAGATAATAATATTTTTCCAAAAGAGCCTATTATAATGCTAACTAACCACGATATCATTCCCGGAAAAGTAAGTAGCAAAAAACTAGATAACATTGCAATCTCATCCGGACAGAGAATATCAGTCAAGTCCCTAGTAAGGGCCCGATTACTGGAAGAGGTAGCCTTTAAGTCAGACATAACCGGTATTAAGGAAGATGATCTGGTTCGCTGTTCAGCCGAGCCAAGAGTTCGTGTATCGTTTTACGATACTAATAATACACTGTTGCTTGAGCAGAATGTTGGACTAACCAAAGAGCAATTTAAGTATGCATGCTTAACACACGCAATGAAATCAGCTTATTTTGAGGGCGGTAGAGGAGAGGAACGAGGGATAAATCCTTCAGGTCATCAATATGCAGGTAAGAGAGCGTATGGCAGTGGATTTTGGCCTGATGCTGATAATTGGGAACTATTGAAAGGAGAGTTTACTGCTCCTTCTCGAGCGGTAAAGGCATCAATTTCATTAGAAGCCGTTTCAACTGGCTTACCCAATAACTTAGAGGCCTATATGTTCTACAGGCCAGAATATATCATTCACTAGTTGGATACCTGTTATGGTCTTGCGAGGGTCTTACCCTCGTAAGACCAAAGATAGAAAAGTAGTCCGACAAAATTTATTGTACTTGTAGCGGGTATTTGTGAGTGATTTTCGGAGAAAAGCAACGCGGGCACCCATCACTATTTTCATCTACGGAATTAGGGTAGTTGCCACACCCTGAATTCTCATTCAAAGAGTGCAGAATTAAGTCCTAGATAACATCTTGGAAATGCATTAGTTTGCAGAGAATGTCATTTATTTGCCTGCCTTTTTATTACCAACATATTAAACAAGCTGGGTGCCGTTAACTAGACGCTTACGTTTTTACGGGCAATCAGCAGAGTATACAGTGAGCTTTGATAGGCTTTGTCCTACAGTTACTAGTCAGTATAAGCCTTACTCAAGTTACACTAAAACGCTCAGTTCTCCACCAAAGCCTCAGCCAATCGAAAAGTGTTTAACGGGCGCACTAACTATATGGTAGCAAGGGTTCAAATATCAAATTGTATTTGGTGGCTAAAAGTCATATAAAAGCGCTATTTGAATACTCCATTGACTCTCTGTACGAAAAATATCGAAAGTAACAGTGTTGTGTGAAAAGTATCCGTAGATATCAATTTCGGTGATTCATTTATCTTGGGCTTGTTCTCGTTGTATACTCTGTATTATATATCAAACGGCTTGTGGCACGTTTCAACGGGAAATAAAAGGATATATCAATGAATAGACTTGGCATACTAATTGGTTTGTTATTTTGTTGTAGCTATTCAATCGCTCAGCCCCAGCCGCAAGCAATCACAATTTACAATAACCCTTCTCAAGGTGTTCAAACCGAAAGCCGTGTATTTTCCTATCTGCAAAGCCAATTAACTCAGTTTGAGATTACACAGTCTGATGCCAGTGTTGACCGTGCGCTTAAAAATATTGCAGGTGGTGAAGGGGAGTGCGTTAGAAACTTAGTTATGAATAAAGCGCGCAGTAAAACATTGCTATTTTCAGAGCCGACCACTTACTTTTTGGGGTTACAAGTTTTTGCTGCACCCTCAGTGCAATTGTTGCCTACACAAACCGAGCAAAACCTAGAGGCATTGTTAACGAGTCATCCCAAATGGTTGTTGGGCGTAGAAAAAGAGCGCTCATATGGTGATATTGCCGATGCCATGATACAGCAGACGCCAGCAGATCAGCTCTACGTGAAAGAAGGCAGCGAAAACGAAGCGCAAATGTATTCTATGTTGATGAGCAAGCGTTTTGAGTTGCTGCTTGAATATCCCTCGGTTATTGCATACCACGCGAAAGATGCATCAGAAAAACCCGTACCAATTGCGGTTAGTGGTTTTGCTCCATTTATTACGGGGCATATTGCTTGTCGGGATACACCCGTTACACGCGGGTTTTTAGCGGCGGTTAATTCTGTCTTGGCGGGCTTGACGGTGGACGAGCGCTTTATTAACTGGCATCTAGAATACATAGACAAGAGTCTACACGATACGTTTAAACAGCAGTTTAGCCAAGCGCAAAGCCCTCGGCTTTAAACTGAGACTTCCAATAACCTATCTGCCAGTGCATTTAGGTGTGAGCTATCGCACTGCGTCGCTGCATAAGTTCGAATACCATATACAGACATAATAAAGAAACGGGCCCTCTTTGTGGCTTCATCTTCACTTAATGCTTCACTATCGGGCCAAGCTATCAAAAACTGTTGCCTGATCAGTGATTCAAATTGGTGCAAGTTAGCGCTGAGTGCCGCTTGAATTTCCGCATCCTGCTCGCCAATTTCATTAAGCGTTTTGGTGAGCAAACACACTTTCTTTGACTCGTCGCCTAAACACTCACCGACAAGATCTTGTAAGAATCGCTCAAGTGCACAGCGAAGGCTGGTGCTGTTTTCGAACAGCTTTTGATAATGCACTCGTCGGTCTGCTTGATATTGATCTATGGCGGCTAATAACAAACCTTTTTTATTTTTGAACGCACAGTAGATAGAACCCGGATGGAGTCCGGTGACTTCGGTCAGTTTGGGCATACTGGTTTTGTTGTAGCCATAAGTCATAAATGCTTGCATGGCATTTCTCAGTACGGTTTCTCTATCAAACTCTGCTGTTCTCATCGATTTCCTAAGTGCACCAAATGTGTTTAAACGTCGCCATTATACCAATACTTCACCCCTATTTTTGATAACAATGAAAAAAATGTAAAGGTTTAACTTGAATAATGATTCAAGAATCCCTATCTTGAATGTATATTCAAATATGGAGAGACACGCATGCCACAGGTACTTTTTGAAAATGTTAAGCTAAATAACACGATATCACTCAATAATCGCATCTTGATGGCGCCATTGACGCGCTGTATGGCAGACGACGATCTAGTGCCTACCGATGACATGGTGAAATACTACGCTAAGCGAGCCAAAGCAGGATTAATCATTAGTGAAGCGACGATTATTCGCCCTGATGGGCAAGGCTACCCGAATACCCCAGGTTTGTTTACACACGCACAAATTGCAGGGTGGAAAAAAGTAACAGATGCTGTACATGCCGAAGGTGGCAAGATGTTTGCGCAGTTGTGGCATGTTGGGCGTGTTGCGCACCCGTACTTCTTTGACGGAGAAGTCTTAGCACCATCGGCTATTGGAGTTGAGGGTACGGTTCCAAGAATGCGTGAACTCACCTATCAAATCCCTAAAGCGGTAACTCAGGAAGAAATCACACAACTTGTTGCCGATTATGCCCAAGCAGCAGCAAACGCGATTGAAGCAGGCTTTGATGGAGTGGAAATTCACGGTGCCAATGGTTATTTAATTGACCAGTTTTTACATCACGCCGCGAATCAGCGTACTGATGAGTATGGTCAAACACCAGAAAATATGAGTCGATTTGCTCTGGAAGTCACCGATGCTGTCGCCGATCGTATTGGTGCCGACAGAGTGGGTCTGAGAGTGTCACCCGGTGCTTATTTCAACATGGATGGTGACCAAAGAGACAGAGCGGTATTTGATTTCTTAATCTCGGCATTAAACAGTCGCAACTTAGCCTATCTGCACGTGGGTATCTTTGATGACGCGATGGAATTTGAGTATTTGGGCGGCAGTGCCTCGGCTTATTTGCGTAGCATCTATAAAGGAACGTTAGTTGGTGTGGGGAGCTACACTGCAGCGTCAGGTGCAGAAGCGATTCAAAATCAACAATTTGATTTATTGGCGATTGGTAGACCGTTCATTGCCAATCCTGATTATGTGGAGAAGGTGAAAGCCGGTCAAGCCGTGAAAGAGTATGATGAGTCTATGCTCGCAACATTAGACTAAAACCAACCCATAAGTATGAATTTAGAGAAATGCCAAACACTTAAGTTTGGCATTTTTTTGTACATTGCATAAGCTTAAAGCAGGCGTCAGTGGTAAAGCGAAAACTTTTGATGCAAAAGTTGTCATCTTTATCAATTAAGCTTGAGAGCAGTTAAGTGTTTAACCCTCAAGTATTTGCTAATTAATAATCAACTGGATTGTAGCTTATTTTTTAACATTGATAGGAATAAAGGAGTACTTTGGAGTTTATTTGTTCGCTAAGTGTGTAATAATATGCCAGCAATGCAGTTGTGAGTGCGTCGGACATGCAAGAAGATTTACTAAATTCCGTTATCAAAATAACAAAAACGAGAGACGTTGATTCTCTCGAATACAGCTTAGTGTCTACTATTCAAGAGTTCATAGGCTGTAAAGAGGTCGCTGTTTATAAGGATCTGCTCGTTCCTGGAGAGATCGCGATAGAGAGAAGCTTGTTGCTAAGAAAACTGTCCGATAAGGAATTTGATTGGGAAGAGCGAAGCTTAGTTAAAGAACCTGATAAGGAATTAATTTCTTGCTTGCAGTCGGCCTGTATCATTACGGTACAAGCGAAAGATGGCACCGAGCATCGTTGGGTGCCAATTAGCCTTCAGGAAAAGCCAGTTGGTGCGATAGCGGTTATCAGTACTGGGTTGTCGAGTGCAGATCAAGTATTACTTAATGCATTTTGCCGCATTTTTGAAAATTACCTCACCATTCTTCACGAAAACGAGCGCGATAAACTCACCGGACTACTGAATCGTCAAACGTTTGAAAAGCGCTTGAAACAACTGATTGAAAAGCAAGTTATCAAACAACATAAAACGGTATGGCATGGTGATGTGCGCTCGGTGCATAAAGGCGCAACCTCATGGCTTGCAATCATGGATATCGATCACTTTAAAAAAGTCAACGATAACTACGGACATGTATGCGGAGATGAGGTTTTACTGTTATTAGCACAGCGTATGCGCCAGTTTTTTCGCTCCACAGACTTATTGTTTCGCTTCGGTGGTGAAGAATTTGTACTGGTCTTTGAGCCAACCGATTACGATTCAATAAAAGCTAAGATGGACGAGTTTATGGAGCTGGTACGAAATACCCACTTCCCATTCGTAAAAAAGCTCACCGTCAGTGTCGGAATGTCTCGCATTAGTCCATATGATTTCCCCATCACTGTGCTTGAAAACGCCGACAAGGCACTTTATTACGCAAAAGATAATGGTCGCGATATGCTTTGTTTTTACGAAGCGTTGCTGTCTGAGCATAAAATTGAAGCGCCGGAAGAGAGCTCTGATATAGATTTGTTCTAACAGTTTAATCTGAGAAGCGACGGTTGTCGCTTTTCTACTCAAGCGCACTTGCATTAACCTCAATAACTACCGCTTATAGGAAGATTCAGATACACTTAACACAGCGTTAAACTGCATGGCAGACAACATGTTACACATCATCCAATCGAATCGAATGGAAATCTTGCAGGCGCAACTCTGCACACTCATAAAATCAGCACCACTCGCGAACCCTTTTGCAAAAGAAGTGGTGTTAGTACAATCTCCTGGTATGTCTGAATGGCTCAAACTAGGCATGAGTCAACATTTAGGAATAAGTGCACAGGTCGACTTTCCATTACCATCTAGCTTCATTTGGAAGCTATACCAAAATTTCATTGATGATGTTCCCAAGGAATCCGCTTTTAATAAAAGCAATATGACTTGGAAGCTATTTACGCTGTTACCTGACTGCATTGATAAGCCTCAATATATTGCGCTTAAGCACTATTTAGGTGACGACCCGTCAGGAATTAAACTCTTTGCCCTGTGTGAAAAAATTGCCGACGTTTTTGACCAATATTTAATGTACCGCCCCCAGTGGGTTGAACTTTGGGAGCAGGGCCAAGATACGCTCATAGATGTGGATGTTGAAGCCATCGCCCCTTGGCAGCCTGATCTCTGGCGTCGTTTAGTCCACCATGTTAAAGCACTTGAACAAAGTCCGTATCACCGTGCCAACATGCACGATCAGTTACTGCAAGGGCTGGCCAATGCACCAGATGGCAAACTTCCCGAGCGGATCTGTATATTTGGACTGTCGGCCATATCGACCAGTCAGCTTGATATTTTTCAAGCGCTTGGCCAAAAAACGAATGTATTTTTATTCTTTTTTAACCCCAGTGAACACTACTGGGGAGATTTAGTCGATGAGAAGACTCAAGCTAAAGTCGCTGCAAAATACGCCAAGATGCCAGAACTTGAAGCGAAAGACGGCGAGTATTACTACATTGGTAATCCACTCCTCTCTTCATGGGGAAAGCTCGGGCGTGACTATTTTGAGCAATTATTGCAGCTTGATGCCAGTTGGATTGATGGATTTGATGACGCGTTTGAGGACAGCCTGCTTGGCCAGGTACAGCAAGAGATCTACCAGTTGGCATTTAAAGGAGAGTCGTTAACCGCGGATCCAAATTGGTTTGTTTCGCAGCAGGGCAAGTTACCCATTATGGCCGATGATACCAGTATCGTTTTTCAGGATTGCCACACGCCACTGCGTGAAGTCGAGCGGCTCCATGATTATTTACTCAATCTGTTTGAACAAAATCCAAGCCTGACGCCTAAAGACATTATCGTCATGATGCCTGATGTGGGCACCTATTCGCCATTTATTAAAGCGGTGTTTGACAGCAGTGAAGACAACCTGCGGATCCCTTATGCGATTTCCGATCTTGCAATCGAGCAAGAGCGGCCTATTTTAATGTCTTTTGTGACACTAACAGACTTACCCAATAACCGTTTTTGCGTGTCGGATATTCTCGATTTGTTGGGCGTTTTGCCGATCGCCGAACAGTTTAACCTTGAAAGCCATGAATTTGACTTAATTCGCTATTGGCTTGATCAGGTCAGTGTTAAATGGGGCTTAAATGACAGCCATAAAAGCGAATATGGCTTGCCAAAAATACCACTAAATACGTGGCAGCATGGACTCAACCGTTTGCTCTTAGGGGTTGCAACAAACGACGAACAGACGCCATTCGCATCTATTTATCCTGCTGATGAAGTCGAAGGGATGTCGGTGGCGGTACTTAACAAGCTTATCGGCTTTGTTGATGCGCTGATTTGGTTAAAACGACAACTCAGCAGTGAAAAGACCTTAACGAACTTCGCGGCAATTCTACGTGAAGCCATGGCGCTATTTTACTCGTCAGAGTCTGAACAGAGTTGGGATTTACTTAAGCTTGAGCAGATTATAGAGAACATCGAAAAACACCATGAAAATGGCGATATTCAAGCGCCAGTCTCAGCAAAAATCTTAGCGTATTTGGTTAAGCAAGGCGTTAGAGAAAAAGGGGTTGGGCAACGCTTTTTAGCCGGAGCGGTAAACTTTTGTACGCTGATGCCGATGCGTGCTATTCCATTTAAAGTGGTGTGTATGCTTGGTCTAAATGACGCCGACTATCCTCGTACCGTGCAGCCTATTGGTTTTGATTTAGTCGCACACTCCACGAGACGTAAAGGCGATCGCTCACGAAAACTAGACGACAGATACTTGTTCTTAGAAGCGTTACTCAGTGCTCGAGAAAACTTGTATATCAGTTATATTGGCCGCTCTTGTTTTAACAACGAAGCCCAAGTGCCATCCGTTCTAGTCAGCGAATTGACTGAATACCTAGATCGCAGCTTTTATTTTGAAGATATGCCAAAGCAGTCGCTTGTTACCCGATTAACTTCACAACTGCCATTACAACCTTTTAATCCTGAACATTTTAAAGCAGGCTCACTACAGAGCTACAATCGTACCTGGCTCTGGCAGCATAGAGCGGCGCAAGCTGATGAAATAAAACCGTTGGCACCAGTTTTAGACGCAGAAATTGAGTTTAGCGATTTGCTGCGCGGCGTTTGCGAGCCGCAAAAGTTATTTTATCAGCAAGCGCTGGGCATTAAGCTCAAACCAGTAGAAGCGTTAACACTCGATGAAGAGCCTTTTGCATTAGATGCTTTGGAGCGCTATCAATATTTAGATGAAGTGTTGGATGCTCAGCTACAACAACAGCCCTTAAATCTTGAACAAATATTACAACGAGGCTCGCTGCCACAAGCAAACATTGGCAAAATACAGCTAGAGGGGCTGCTCAGCCGCGTTGAACCTATGGTTAACGTATTGACCCCATTGCTGAATGAACCAAAGGAACCTCTAGAGCTAAAACTTGGTGTTGCAGGGCATATACTGGTCGGCTGGCTTGATTGTGTGTATGACAACAGGCAAGTGTATTACCGTAGCGCCAGTATTAAAGCCAAAGATTTGATTAAAGGGTTTTTACATCATTGCGCGGCCTGTGTAATGGGGCATGAAGTCACTACTTATATTGTTGGGCTAGATCAAAGCGTGCACTTTGCCGCTATTTCACAGCCGCAAGCACAGCAATATTTGGAGCAGTGGTTGGCTTTTTATAAGCAAGCACTGAGTGAACCTGTGGCATTTTTTCCAAGTTCCAGCATGGAATATGCCAAGACACAGGATATTAAAAAGGCCGTAAATAAATTTAAGCCGCAATATGTTGGTCGAGGAGAAGGGGAAGATCCCTATGTTCAACTATGCTTTAGCGATTTGTCAGCTCATGAAGCGCGTTTTTGTGCACTTAGCCTTACTTTGTTAACACCTATTCTTGATGCCGCTGAGGAGGTACGCCATGGAGATGCTTAATCCCATTACTATGCCTCTAAGTGGCCAAAACCTAATTGAAGCCAGTGCAGGTACGGGGAAAACCTACACCATCACCGGTTTATATCTGCGTTATTTACTTGGTTTGCGTACTTCTGATCAGCAACATGAGCCGTTTAGCGTTGAACAGATCTTAGTGGTAACCTTCACAGAAGCGGCAACACAAGAGATCAAAGACCGAGTGAGAAAACGCATTATTCAAGCTCGAGACGTGCTACTAGGTGAAGTCTGTAAAGATGAACTGATAGGTGCCATTTTGGCGCAAATTGAAGATAAAAAGCGCGCCTTTGATCTCCTTGATGCTGCCGCTAAGTCAATGGATGAGGCTGCGATATTCACCATTCACGGCTTTTGCCAAAGAATGCTGAAGCAACACGCTTTTGAGTCTAAGGTGGCATTTAACCTCGAATTTATTCTCGATGAGAGCGAGTTGATTGACGCCGCAATGGCAGATCATTGGCGACGTTTTGTCTATCCGCTAGATACAGAAAAAACACAGGCTGTGATAGAGCAATTTGCCACGCCATATGCCCTGGCGAAGCAAGTTAGACCCTTATTAGCAAGAGAAAATGCCGAAATTAAACCCTCTGTTTCCTTAGATGCGGTATTTGCAGCTCGTGAAAAATACCAAACATTAGCACTGTGGCTAAAGGCCGAAATAGTCAAAGCTGACTACATCAATGTGTTGAAAAACGCAGGACTGGCAGGCAATCGGGCACCTGGGCGAAAAGCTAATCTTCAAGCGCTGGAGGATTATGTCAACAGTGAGCAGTGGTGGTTTGAGTTTGGTAGCAGTAATCACTCCTTTGGACTTTGGGGCAGTGAAAGCCTCACCGATGTTGCTCAATATAAAAAGAATACAACGCCGCTGGAGCATAAGCTCATTCGTCACTTTGATACCTTGGCAGAGCTCCATCAATTAGTCGGGAGTGGGCTTAAAATCGCGTTAGTGCAACACGCGGTGAACGAGGTAAGAGCTTTACTTCACGCCCACAAAGAAGAATATGGCTTGATCTCTCCCGACGATTTACTTAAGCAGCTGCATCAAGCGCTGTTAGGCGACAGTGGTGAGCGCTTAGCCGAAAAAATTGCACAGCAATATCCGGTTGCCATGATAGATGAGTTTCAGGATACCGATCCCATTCAATATGGGATCTTTAGCCGAGTTTATGCAAAGGAAAGTACCGCATTAACCTTGATAGGCGACCCAAAACAAGCCATTTACGGCTTTCGCGGAGCGGATATTTTTACTTATATCGGTGCAAAGCAAGGAGTTGCGCAAGACAGGCAGTATACGCTTGCAACCAATTATCGCTCCGATAGTGACGTGGTTGCCGCAGTGAATACGATATTTACTCGCCATCCCAATAGTTTTATCTACAACAAAGATATCCCTTTCATTGAGGTGAGCGCGCAAGGTAAAGCCGAGGATGCGCAATTTACTATCGCGTCTAAAAAGTCGTCAGCTCTGCGCTTCAGTGTATTACCAAATGAGGATGAAGCACTTAACAAAAGCGCCGCGCAAGCGCGGCTAAGTCAGGCGTTCGCTGGTCGAGTTGCAGCGCTTATCGAGCATGGGCAGTCGGGGATTGCGAAGATTGGCGAAAACCCAGTTGTGCCAGCGGATATCTGTGTGTTAGTTCGCGACCGCATAGAAGCGAGCTTGATCAAACGAGCCTTAAATCAACTCGATATTGCCAGTGTGTACCTTGCCAGAGATAGTGTATTTAGGCAGCCGCTCGCAATTGCCTTGTATCAACTGCTTGATGTACTGCACGGGAGTTACGACGAAGCTGCGCTCAGAGGCGTGCTTGCAGGACCATTATTTTATTTAAACAACCAAGCGCTATACGACTTGCAGTTTAATGAGCAGCAGTGGCAAGGTTATTTACAGTTATTTAGTGAGTTGACACAGCTTTGGTATCGCTCTGGTGCAATGGCGATGCTGGAACACTTATTGATTACTTGTGAGCTGCCAGTGATTTGGCAGCAGCAGGGAATAGAAGTGGAGCGTTGGCTGACCGACTTCCGTCATTTGGCTGAGCTTTTACAGCATAAACAATTAGAGCTTGATGGCACGGGTCGTGTGTTGCGTTGGTTTTTATCGCAGCTAAATAACGCCCAGAGTGACAGCAGCCAAATTCGCTTAGAGAGTGATGCCAATCTGGTGAAAATTGTGACTATGCACGCATCAAAAGGTTTGGAGTATCCGATTGTCTTTATGCCATTTGCGCTTGGGTTTCGTGAGCCTGATACCTTAGTTTATCACCAAGGGGATAAACTAGTTGTCGATCTTGAAGCCAGTGACGACGCCAAAGAAAAAGCAGAGCAAGAACGACTGGCTGAGGATATTCGCTTACTTTACGTTGCGCTGACGCGTGCGGTGCATTATTGCGAGCTTGGGCTTTACGACATTCAACAAGGGCGCAGTAAAAAGTCTGCGCTGCACAAAACGGCTTTAGGATTTGCCTTGTTTGGCACGGAAACTTTCGACAGTGCTGAGGCTTGGCAAAGTGCCCTAAGCGAGTTATGTAAAGCACATGCGGCAATGGAGTGCGTAAGATTAGATGAAATCACCGCACCACAGCAAGCGATAAACATATCGCTTGAAGACAAGCCTCTAGCTTTGTCTGCGAAAACCTTCAGCGGTCAGATTGAACGCCACTGGCGTACTACAAGCTTTAGCCAGCTAAGCTATCACACGCATCATGGTGATAAACCAGCTGGGGCCGTGGACGAAAACCATTTACTGGACTTACCTGAGCAGCGTCAAGAGCGGGAAAAAACCTCTTATACTTTTCCAAAGGGCGCCAAGCCGGGTAGCTGTTTGCACGAAATCTTTGAGCTCATAGATTTTACCGCACCGCATTCCCCTAAAAACGAAGATAAGTATACGCTGACCGAAGCGGTCACTAAATCTTTGGATAAGTTTGGTATTGCGACCGAATGGCAAGAGACCGCTGAGCGCTGGATAACAAGCTGTTTGGCAGCACCACTTGCACCACATCCTCATTTACAACTTGGTGTGCTGCCACCGGACGACTGCATTGTTGAAATGGAGTTTTATTTGCCACTGAAACCACTCAGTGCGGTGAAGCTGAACAAGATCCTCAGTGATATCACTGGACAAAAGTCGTTTTTAAACTTTGATGATGTGAAAGGCATGCTGAAGGGGTTTATCGATTTAATCTTCAAGTGGCAAGGACAGTTTTTTGTTCTCGATTACAAGTCCAACTACCTTGGTGATAGCCCAGAAGATTATCACTACGATAACCTCAATGCAGCGATGTCGTCTCATCAGTATCATTTGCAGTATATGATTTATACCGTGGCACTTCACCGCTTGTTAAAGCAGCGCCTTGTGGACTATAACCCTGAGCAGCATTTGGGCGGGAACTACTATTTGTTCTTACGTGCATTACCGGACAATCAGGGGATTTTCTTCAATCAGTTAAGCGTAGAGCAGGTGTTAGAATTAGATGCATTATTTGAGGAGTCTGTATGAGCCAGTTAAGTATGGACTTTGAGGCATTTGACCATCATAGCTTTATAACGTTATTGCTTGAACATAAACGAGTTGGTAAAGCCGATATCGCGTTAGCCAAGTTGCTGAATCAGCAAGGCTACGATGATCACTTCTATGTATTTTTACTATTATTAATCGCTCATGGACGTCAGCATAGTTGTTTAGAGTTAGACAGTATTAATTACCAGGATCCGTTTGAGCTCAGCTACGCGGTTGCGGATGGATCTGTAGAGTTATCGCCATTTTCAAGCACAGGTATAGCCTTTGCAGCGCTTGCACAGCATCCTGCGATCGGTGAAGATAAGCCGCTTCGGCTATACGGTAATAAGCTCTACTTGGCGAGATTAGCAAATTATGAAGCAAGGTTGGCAGGACACTTTGAAATGTTGGCAAAAGCCGATGTTACGCTGGACGAAGCAAAACTGAGTGCACTGTTGGCGTCGTTTTTTCCAGCCAGTGAAGAAGACATTGATTGGCAAAAAGTGGCTTGTACACTTGCTATCATTAAGCGATTTTGTGTCATCACGGGCGGCCCCGGTACGGGAAAAACCACGACGGTCACAAAACTGCTTGCGATTTTGCAATCGCTTTATAACAGTGCGCCGTTGACCATCAAGCTAGTAGCACCAACCGGCAAAGCGGCTGCGAGGCTCAGTGAGTCAATTATTGGTGCGAAAGCGAGGTTAAACCTGCCGCCAGCGCTTGCTGATTTACTCCCGGAGCAGGCGCAAACTATTCATCGCTTGTTAGGCGTTATTCCTAATAGCGTGCACTATCGTCATAATCAAGATAACCCGCTGCATGTTGATGTGCTGATTGTTGACGAAGCATCCATGGTGGACTTATCGCTTATGGCGAAGCTGGTGGATGCACTACCAAAACATGCACGGCTTATTTTACTCGGCGATAAAGATCAGCTCGCATCGGTAGATACCGGTAACATACTCAGCGACTTATGTGAAAACTTAACGCTTGGGCAAGCACCGCATTACAGTCAGGCACTGAAAGCAAAGCTAGCTGAGTTGAGTAAACAAAGCTTGCCTGATTCGGGTGATACCAGCGCTGACTTTATGTTGGAAGATAATCTGGCGTTTTTACAAAAAAGTCACCGTTTTGACAGTCGAAGTGGGATTGGTCAGTTAGCATTTGCCGTAAATAGTAACAATAAGCGGCAATTAGACAGCGTGCTGGGGCAAGGTTATAGCGATATACAGCATCATGAATTAAATAGTGAAACCTACAATGCCCTAATTGCCAGAGCGGCGGAGCAATACCAACGATACCTTCTTGCCATTCATCATGGTGAGAGTGAGGCCATAATTCATAGCGAGTTTGCCAGTTATCAATTGCTTGCGGCCGTGAGAGAAGGCCCTTACGGTGTGAACGAGTTAAATCGCAGAATAGAGCTTAAGCTTAGTCAAATGGGATTAGTGCAACCGACAGGGCGCTTTTACGTTGGTATGCCCATTATGATCACCCAAAACGATTACCAGTTGAAACTGTTTAACGGTGATATCGGGATTATTTTACGCGATGAACAGGGTGAGCTACAGGCATCATTTATTGATGAGCAGGGCAGCGTTAGGCGCTTTTATCCTGCCAGATTGCCGAGCTTTGATAGAGTGTACGTGATGACTATCCATAAATCACAAGGCTCTGAGTTTGCTTACACGGCAATGATACTACCACCCATTCAACGTGCCCAGCAGGGGATAAATCGCCAGCTTATTTATACTGGGATCACCCGAGCTAAACAGCAGTTTGAATTGGTGGCGCAATATAAGGTATTAGTGCAGGGTATGAATCGAAGTGTCAGTCGCAGTAGTGGACTTAGAGATAGGCTTTCGTTTAAGAACTAAAAACATGCTAATCCTATGTTCTAACCTCAGAATAATATGATGTTAGAACATAGGCGAACTTGAAGTTTAGTACTTTTCTAAATGTGGTTATTTACTTTCATAGGCTGTATATTTCTTTGCAAAATGAATGAAAGCTTCTTTTAACTCTGGGTTTTCGTTGATTTGCTTAAAAATGTCTTCTTTATGTGCCTTTCTCTTCGTATTGGTGACAGAATAAACATCGGATATGTCTGGCATTGAGAGGTAACGCAAGGCGGCAGCAGGATGTTTAAGATCTGTATTTAATTGTATGTGCTGTTTGGTGATGTTATGAAAGCTACTTTTTGTGAAACGCGTTTCACAACCGAAAGATTTAATTTTGCTCCCAAGCCGCGCTTTCTTCTCACATTTTGTTTTAAATGAATCGTCTTCAGTTAATTTGTTGTACAAATCATAAAAGTCCTTTTTAGCATCTTCCATCTCGAACTTTAAAATATATCTCGGCTTTTCACCGTATACTTCAATACGTTCTATAGGTTCTTTATACTTATTTTCAATCGATGCGGAAGCACTTACTGCAAATGACGTGGAAATCACAAGCAAAGCTAAAATTAAATTTGGATAAGATTTTCTCATAATTTAAATCCTTATTTGAGTGATCCAAAATAGGTCCAAGAATAAAGCTATCATACTAGGTAAAGCTGAACAATAAATATACGTACTTGGGAGGGAAGTAAATTAGAAGGAAAACAAGAAAGTATGTTTAAATTAATTTTTTGTTAAAAACTTGTTTTATTTTGTGGTTTGGCTAAGGTTAAAGTGAGCTTGAAAGCTAGCTCGCCCAGTGAGTAGACTTGCCGTCAGTTAACGTGTTAACTGACGGCGTTTTTTATTCCGTTGGTATTATACCAATTAGTCTTAATACTTGTTCAATTTGAAGGAGCAAATCTGACGTTAACTGTGTTAAAAATTTCTCATTTAGAAGAACTAAATAGCAAAATTTTCTCGCCTCAAAATAGATCACTTAATTAAGCGAATTGGTATTAGAACTTCAGTTTATCAATAAGTGTGTTTGGGTCGATTTCCAGTTCATCCATTAATGACCAGCGAGTTTGCTTTTGTACACTACCTTTTCCTAAGATCCAGTAATCATAAGTTTTTTCAATACGGCCATTGGTATGCTGGATAGTCAGCCACGCATTTACATAACTCAGTAGATCTTGATTGCGCTTGGCGACGGCAAATCCAACGGGGTATTTCAAGCTCGCCCCTTCCGGCACCACAACACCAAATTCAGGGTAGAACATGCTCCATGCAAAGCCCGCCTCTGCGCTGATCACTAAGGCGTCATATTTCTCTGGGTGCTTAAAATAGCTTTGCAGATTGTTAATGCTGGATACTTTTACCTTAGGGTTTTGCTGCGCCAATTGTTTGAGTAGCGGAGCATACTCAACGTGAGCTAAATTCAGCTTATCAAGCGTAAGTAGGGCTGACTTGTCAGCAAACTTCTTTAAATCATGATCTTTGGCCAAGAGCGCCAGTTGCAGCTCCAACACCTTGTCACTAAAGCGCAAGCTTTGTAAGTCGGCAATATTAATTTCAAGGCCGGACATTGCAATGTCGAAATATCCCTTGTTGAGATACTCTGCCAGTTGTGGCTTTTTAAAAGGAATAAACTCGATTTTAACCCCAAGGTCGGATGCGAGCCTATGTGCGAGGCTGACATCAAAACCAACTAACTGGTCTTTTTGATTAAAGTAACTAAATGGCACATTATCGATAAGATATCCTACACGCAGCAGGTTACGTTTTTTAATCACATCGATATTCGTCAAAGACAACTCACCACTTTGGTATGCTTTAGGGACATAGCTAAGCACATGAGCTGGGACGGTATCTGAGATCACCATATTAGCTATGGCCTCATCGGCCGATTTAGTTTGCTTACCGAGGTAATTATTTGCCGTAAAACTCAACAACATAAATGCTGGGAGTAGTGCAGATAGTAGCGTTAAATAATAAACCGAGCGCACGCGTTTTAGGTGTAATTGCCTGCGGTTGATGAAAATACATAAAAATACAAATGCGAAGATATATACCACAGTGGTCGGTGAAACCACTTTCGCGGTGAGCACTGACATCGATAGATATAACTGATAAGTATCAGCCGGGACACGCAAGGTATCGAGCAAATAGGGAATCGCGATATGTACGTTAGCAAAGTAACTTAGCATCGCCGATAAAGACACATTAGGAATTTGCTCGATGCCGATTTGGTTGCCGGTAAGCCATGCTGCAAAAGAAACAAAAATGAGGGTCGTAAGCTTTCCTAAACTCGGAAAGGTATAAGCGATAGGCACTAACACCTCAGCGATGTGATCAGAGCTTTCGTCGCTTTGCTTAATTTTGCGTAAATGATCTTTGATCCCCTCGGTGATCACCGGCAATACAATAAAAACGTTTCCGGTACTAAATGCGGTGATCCAAGCATTGCGCATAACCATGATGAGGTCGCGATATTTAACAGGGGTGAGTGCGGCAACAAGCATAGGGAGTAGTACTAACATCAAATACACGCCGACACATAAAACGACGACCCAGTACACTTGCAATTCAGACAGTTCTTCTGCGCTCATGGTGCCAGCGGTGCTTGCTGTCATCGCAAAAATGCCGATAGGGAAGATGGCAATGATCTTCTTGGAAATCACCGACAGACCTTGACCAACGACTTCTAACACATCGAGTAAACGGTTTTTCTTTTGATTAGAAATAAGCGCCATACCTAGCGCAATACAAAATATGACTAAGGCAGGTACATTACCTTCTGCCATAGAAGCAAATGGATTAGAGGGAATATAATGTTTAACGAAGTCTACTTCGGGAGCTGTGGCGACCAGTGCAGGGGAAAAAAAGGTCCCGGCATTATGCGCTGGTAATGTCATAATAAAGCACCAGATCACAGCAAGACCTACCACCCAGATGGAGATCATAACTAGCGCTGCTTTTGCAAGAATGCTTTTAACTTGTTCGGGATTAAATTTCCCTAAACCCACGATAAGGCTGACGACAATATAAGGGAGAATGGTGATTTGCATCAGGTTTACAAAACCTGTACCAATAGGTTTTAAAAATGATAACCGTTCACCGAAAACTAAACCAGCAAAAATGCCAAGTATGAGCGCCCAAAGCATCCAGTTAATGTTTTTTAGAAAGTTAAGCAATTTAGTCATGTGCTCAGTCGAAAAAAGAGCGGTATTTTAATTAGCTTAGCTTAAAACTTACTGAATGTTTGAGCGATTTGATTACAAATTATCGAGTGTTTACTCAAAGTTCATAATCATCCCCATTTTTGGCACGATAACAGGCTTTTCCTGCTGGTTGTTGCACGCCGTGATAAAAGCTCATCCATAGTTTTTGTAGCTGGGTTTTAGTCTTTTTACCAACCACAGACGCCAGTGGTGTTTCGACGATAATATCTTCGATATGAGCGCTATCAAATTGGCCGAGCATTCCGGTGCGATTGAAGGTAATTTCAATATGTAAGCCATCGTCCTGTTTTAACAAAAGAGCCTCCGGTGTTTCACGGTGACCGCAAAGCGCGACGAATTGGCTACAATTTTTTAAACCGCAATGGGTGCCGTTGGCAAAAAACGCAAGCAGGTGATTGTAGTAAACCACATAGTCTGTCACCTCCATGTGTGAACCAAACTCTAAAGGACATTGTTCATCAAGATACTGTTTTGCCAGCATTGACTGTTGCGCTTTCGTATCATCAATTGGTTGCTCTGTATGCGGTTGTAATTGCGCTGCCATGATCCACCTCACTTGTTCATGTTGTCATAAATTGGGAAATATATTCTGGTTGTTTCGTGTACATTTTGAGTGTAAGTTAAATATTCAAATAATTTCACAAAAAGAATTTCACAGTGTGAATTTCACAAAAATGGGGTGTGAAATCATGGCAAAAGTTGCAAGCTTAATTAGAAAGTCCCACTTTTTGGGTACTAAAATAAGAAATCTAAGAAAGCGTAACCATCTGACTTTAGAAGACTTATCGGCTCGATGCGTTAAGCAAGATCCGGCCAGCGCGCCTTCCGTTTCCTATCTATCAATGATTGAAAGAGGCCAGCGTACGCCAAGCGAAGCGATGCTCGAAAACTTCTCTAATGTATTTCAAAAACCGATTGAGTGGTTTTTAGACAGTCAACCAGAAGCGCCGGAGATTGCGCCAGATAAAGGCAATTTCGGTGGGGTAGTGGGGATGGCTTTAGAGCCCAACTTTCTATTTGCCAAAGAGATATTACAAATTGCGATCCCAGAAATGCTGTCCCAAGCGGGGATCAGTGGTAGGCAGTTTGCGCACCTTTTGATCCGCGCCCACCAAGAGCACCATCAAAACCACTTTCCTGATTTAGAGCGAGCAGCCGATGAAGTGGGAGGTAAAAATCTCTATCTCAGTTGTGATGACCTCATGGCAATTTTGCTAGCAAAAGGTCGAAAAGTGGAGTGGTTTGAGCAATCTTCGCCTGGCGGAGAGGGGATGATCACTTCTTATTTCAAAGAGCCAAACATAGTGTTTATAAATCGCGCGTTGCACGCACATCCCGCGAGAATGAAATACGATTTAGCCGTTCATATTGGTCATGCCGTGCTTCACAATAGTGAAGGGTTAGAATGTGTACTCACTACAGGAGAAAGCCGGAAGAGTAACGATAACCCCGATCATGATACTCCAAATGCCCAAGATATTTTGAGCGCGTGGCAGGATTTTGAATCGAGCTTCTTCGCAGGGGCCTTATTGTGTCCCCGTACACCATTTCGGCAGTTACTCGAAAGCCGAGGTTACGATGTACGTGTCCATGAGCAACTTGGTATTTCTGCTTCCGTCGCAATGCGCAGAATGACATCGGTTTCACCTTATCCACATTGGCATTATTTTGATGCTTATCAAGCAGGTAAACTCAAGGCGGTGTATAGGGGAAATGGTATTCCTTTACCTTGGGGTAATATGCGTAGCGTTGCCGATCCGTGTCAGCACTGGGCCGTATTTCGTAAATTTCATGATGATAGTAATAGTGCCAGTGCTCAGCTTTCGATCCTGAATGTTAATGGCAAACCGCGTCTGTATTGCTGTGAGTCAGTAAAAATCGTTGATGTAGCGAATCGTCCAAGGGTGCTGTGCGCGGGTCTTGATCTCAATCCTGCTATTAATGCACAAGGAATTGATGCTGACGCCTTGATTGGAGAATTGCAACAAGCTTGTATTAGCCATGGTGGCGCGAGTGTGGTGCCCTATCATATGAAAACCCAATTACTCCGTGTTGCCAAGATTTTAAATATCCAGTGGATTGAAAGAGGGCTTGAGGGCTCTGTTAGGGTGATTTGTACTCGAGGAAAAAGCTGTCCAAGAAAGCCGAGCTGTTATGTCGAGAGTCCGTAATTGACGCCATTCGATGATTGTTTTGTTGAGTTTTTGATAATAAAAGTTGAAAAGGTGGGCGTTGCATGCCATATTTTTTAAGCGGGTTGTTTACATCTGCTTAATACTCATTCTTTTAACTATCATCTAGGAGACGTAAATGTTCATCTACAACAAACAACGCCCTAGTGATCTGCATGAATGTTCCGTTAATTACCACTTGAGTGAGTGGTTCGACGAATAGCCTCACCTGAATTTCAATTCTATTCCCACCGACAATTTGTTGGTCGGGTTTTATCACGTTCCGTATCAATGCGAATGTAAGCTCTAACGCTAATTGCGTTTAGGTTTTTCAAAAAACCAAATTAATAATACCAGTTGTATTAAGTAAATGATCTATCTTGAAGCGGGGAAATAGCTTTAGTAGCAAGGCAAAAATTTTGCTATTTAGTTGTTCTAAATGAGAAATTTTTAACGAAGCTAATATGCTATTTCACCCTTCAAATTGATTAGAGAATTAATTCAATTGGTATAAGGCTTACTTCTGCACTTTTGGCCATCGTCATCAGTGTATAAGTTGCCGTGGGCGCTTCGTGCAAATACCAGTGCGGCAGCGTAGCTTTGCAATGCAACGGTACGGACCATAGAAACATATATCATTCAGGTAAATACTATGAAAAACAATAACATTCTATTTGTATCACTAGCTGCTTTAATGCTTGTTGCAAGCCATAGCTATGCTTGCTCAACTACTGAAACTGAATCTAACGACAGCGAAGGTAATGCCAATAGTGGAGTGTGTAATAACACGACAATTAGCGGCGAGTTATCCAGAGGTGATATCGACTGGTTTACTTTTGATGTGGCGGCGCCAGGTTCGATAGATATCTCGCTAGACCATAGCTCTGGTGATGATTTTGACTGGTTCTTATATCAAGAAACAGGCTCAGCAGTTGTCAGTAGGGAAACGAGTCAAATACCAGAAACGGGGAGTTTTTATGCTGAGACTGCAGGTACTTATTATATAAAGCTAACGCGATATAGTGGCTCTGGTTGGTATGATTTGATTGTGAATTTTGTCCAAGGTGAAACTCCTCCACCGCCAACTGGAGAGTGTAATTACGGTATTCGTCCGTCAAAACCTGGGGCATTAAAGGCTTATCTTGCTGGTAATAGTTCAGACACGTGCAACACGCTCACACCGGATAATGGTGCCACGCTCTTAATGGGAGGGGGAACCGATGTTGATAATGCTTTTAGCCAAAGAGTGGCTCCCCATATTGGTAATGGAGCTGATGTGGTGGTACTGCGTACTTCCGGCACGGACGCGTACAATGATTACTTACTTGGTCTGATGGCGGCAGATTCAGTTGAGACGTTAATTATTGATTCTGTTAGTAAGGCTAATGACCCTTATGTTGATTGGGCGATTCGCAGTGCCGAGTTTGTCTGGTTTGCAGGAGGCGATCAGTCTGATTATCTAAATAAATGGCAAGGAACTTCTGTCCAAAGCGCGGTGCAGCACGTTTTTGATAAGGGAGGAGTTGTTGGTGGTACATCAGCTGGAATGGCGTTACTGGCCGACAGTATTTACGATCCTGATGGTGTGCTCGGTGCTATCTCCAGTGAAGTAGTAACCGATTTTTGTCACGAAACACTGAATTTTAGTAGTCGGTTTGTTTCTATCCCCATGCTAGACAATGCGCTAACAGACACGCACTTTGCTGAGCGTGACAGAATGGGACGTGCAGCCGTATCTTTAGCTCGCCACAGTAGTAACTATTTTAATATTGCAGCGAGTGAAGCAACATCAATTTTCATCAATAGCGAAGGCGAAGGGATTGTGGATGGGGGCGCTGAAGTTTATATTCTCAAAGAAACAGCACAAACTAAAAGAACAGCACTTGCTTGCGGTCAAGCAGTACAATATCAAGACTTTTTGCGAGTTAAAGTGTTGCCTGGGCAGAGTTACAACATCTACACCCACACACATAGTAGCGGTGAACTCGCGGTCTCCATTAACGGAAACTTGAGTAACTTTTATTTACCCAATAACCCGTATTAAGCAGCTAAATACAATTAGTTTTCTGACTTAATATTAACCATAACCCAATGCCGTTGCCGGTATTGGGTTTTATATCCGGAGTAAAAGTACCGTGCTAGAGTCGCATGATATTTTTGATCTATGCATTTTAGTTAGTTCATTTCTAATTCCAAGTTCAGATGAAATAGTAATTTTGTCTGTTTAACTTTGTGCACTATTGCTGTAAGTTACGCCGAATAATTGTGAGTAAAGGTCGGTATTTTGGAAATTCGTCAAGTAGTGGGTTCATTAACACAAGTCTATTTTAATTTGGTGCAAGCATATGAAGCTGAGTTTTCAGTGTTGACGGAAAAATTACCAGATAGTAACGGTTTATTTCAGATAGATACGCCAATAGATGAACAGCACCTTGGCTACTTGGCATATGAAAATGGCCATCCGGTTGGCTTTATCAATATTTTTAAAGCGCAAAATACCTTTGAGGTGTGTGAGTTTTATATTGTGCCTGCAGCGAGAAAACGCAAACTTGGTTCTTCGTTTATGTCCAAAATATGGCAAATGTATCCTGGGCATTGGCAAGTCAAGCAAATTCAAGGCGCAGATCACGCGATCAATTTTTGGCGCAACGCATTGACGTTAAACGGTATCGACTACAGCGAATCTCAATATCAAGACGACTACTGGGGTGTCGTAAATAGACAGGTCTTTACTGTATAATGGGTGTATATCGATTAAGGCATAATATCTAGGTGATGTTATGCCTTAGCCATTATTAGATTTTACTTCTAATTAAATCCCTGACGAGCAATCTGGCTGGGTGGATTGCCTGATGTACTCGCTCGCTTAAAGGTCTTGCTTCGCCAAGTAGAGTTGCAACTAAGTGCTCAGTAGCAAGTGGAGCACTGCACAGTCCTCGTGCGCCAAAACCGGTAACAATATGAATTCCTTGATAGGGTAGTGCTAGCTTCCCAAAACCGTAGTGTTTTCCCTTTCTTAAATTAGCAAACGCCGAGCAAAACTCATCGTTATGCTGGACTTGACCAAGCATAGGCAAATGATCGTTAAAACAGCAACGTACCGCGGCTTTTGCTGAGGTAATCTCGCCAAGACTCGCGGCTAAATCCGTGTCTTTATAAAAGCGTTCAAGCTGGGCGCGGTTAACTGCATCATCTTCGGCTTTCACCTCTCGGCTTTTGCTATTTTTTTCAAATGTCGCACCCATACAATGCTGCCCATTCATTGCGGGAGTAAAGTACCCTTTATGGCAAAGTACGGTATTGAGTTTTTGTGATTCTTCTCCAGCATCAACATGAGAGACCTGACCGCGAACGCCGTGTATAGGAATATGTTTGGTTTGCTCGAATCGGTCAGAGTGCTCACCGCCACAGACAAAAACATCTGAAAACGGCCCAAATGTATTATCTTCACTGTGTAACAGCCAGCCGCTCTCAGTTTTTTCAAGCTTTTGTATATCAGTATTAAAATGAGTCGAAACCGCTTTGAATGCGTGAGCTGCATCAAACACTGCTTGCGTTACCTCTGCCGGGTTTAGCCAGCCTGCCTCTGGAATATAAAGTCCACCGTAGGGCAGTGTGGTATTTGCTATAACTGAAGCCTGCTTGGCATCAACGGCATGAATTAAGTCATGCGGCCAAGTTGCTTTTTCAGCTAAGTTTTGATGCTGCGCTCGTTTGGCCTCACTAACAGACTGCAAGAGTACGCCACACCAATCGTGTGCGAAGTGGTAGCCCGCATTTGCAATATGCTGATAAAGGCGCTTTGCATATAAAAAGCTGTGGGCGTATAGCTCGCTCGATGGCGTGTGATCTGCTTGCAGGTTTGGATATAGCGCGCCTTGGCGATTGTGAGAAGCACCTTTGGCTAACGCGTCGTCTTGGCAAAAAAGTGTTGCGCCAAGATTACGTTTACCAAGATGATACAACAAACAACTTGAGGCAATACCGCCGCCAATAATAGCGATACTCTCTAGCTTACGCGGTGTGGTGCTGTAATACGCTGGAGTATTGGAGTTTTTATTGGCACGGCTCAGCGTTCCAATCACCATTTCGCGTTTACGACCAAACCCTTTGACTTTTTTGCACGCAAAGCCGGCGTCTTGTAGTCCCCTGCGGACAAAACCCGCTGCGGTAAACGTTGCTAAAGTAGCGCTATCTCGGCTCATATTGGCCATGGCATAAAATAAGCTTTGTTGCCACATATCTGGGTTTTTACTCGGAGCAAAGCCATCTAAAAACCAAGCATCGACAAATCCGGTTTGTTCAAAACTTAGTTGTGGTAAATTATCGTGAATATCACCAAACCATAAATCTAAGGTCACTTGACCATTGTCAAACTCTAGGCGATGGCATCCTTCAAGGGCCATCGGGTATTGTTGGCAAAGTTGTTCGGCGAGCGGGGCAAGCGTAGGCCAAGCTTGTAGCGCTTTAACTAAATCATCAATATGGATTGGATATTTCTCAAATGAGACAAAGTGAAGTTGGTTAACGCATGCGTCTTTGCTACGCTGGTTGAAGTGATACCAAGCGTTGAGAAAGTTTAATCCAGTACCAAAACCAGTTTCTGCGATGACAAATCGGTCTTTGCCATGATTTTGTAACCGCTCGTCGATATGGTTCTGAGTATAAAAGACGTAATGTGACTCAGCTAACCCATCATCGTTGGAAAAATAGACATCGTCAAAACTATCGGCAACAGGGGTACCAGCATCGTTGAAGTGTATTTGAGCGTTTTTTATCATGAAAGACTCTGTGTTCGACTATTTGGGAACTATTTTACTGTCTTTCGACTCAATAGTCTGGTTGCATTTTTAGTTATTTAGGTTCAGAGTACATGTGTACGCTGGAAAGCTGACCACTTGGCGCTAAAATTCAGCGTATACTACGCATAATTTGTAATATCGAAGGGAATAAACCCATGAGAAGAGCCGTTATTACGGGGATCGGTGTTGTTTCGAGCATCGGCAACAACAAGCAAGAAGTTTTAGAGTCATTAAAAGCAGGTAAGAGCGGTATTGCTTTTAACCAAGAATTTGCAGACTACAACCTACGTAGCCAAGTGTCTGGTAAAATAGATATCGACGTAAAATCTCTCGTTGACCGTAAGGCACATCGCTTTATGGGGGACGCTGCAGCGTTTTCTTATATCTCGATGGCGCAAGCAATTGAAGATTCAGGGCTATCAGAAGAGCAAGTATCAAACGAACGCACAGGCCTTATCGTAGGTTCTGGTGGTGGTTCGTCTAAGTACCAAGTTGAAGCCGCTGATATCCTGCGCGAAAAAGGCGTTAAACGTGTAGGGCCTTATATGGTTCCACGTACCATGGCAAGCACGACTTCTGCGTGTTTGGCAACACCATTTAAAATTAAAGGTGTGAACTACTCAATCAGCTCTGCATGTGCAACATCTGCACACTGTATTGGCAATGCAGTTGAACAAATTCAACTAGGCAAACAAGATGTTATTTTTGCTGGTGGTGGTGAAGAGCTACACTGGACGCTCGCGATGGAATTCGATGCCATGGGTGCGTTGTCAACCAAGTACAATGAAACGCCTGAGCGCGCATCACGTACGTACGATGCAAATCGTGATGGTTTCGTAATCTCTGGCGGTGGCGGTATTGTGGTAGTTGAAGAACTAGAACACGCACTTGCTCGCGGCGCGCACATTTATGCTGAAATCGTTGGCTATGGTGCGACATCAGATGGTTACGACATGGTAGCACCATCAGGTGAAGGCGCTGTACGTTGTATGAAACAAGCGATGCAAGGTCTTGATGCTCCGATTGATTACCTAAACACGCACGGTACTTCAACACCAGTTGGTGACGTGAAAGAGTTAGGCGCTATTCAAGAGTTGTTTGGCGATAATTCCCCAGCTATTAGTGCAACTAAAGCAATGACAGGCCACGCACTCGGTGCGGCTGGCGTGCATGAAGCGATTTACTCTTTGCTGATGCTAGATAATGACTTTATCGCACCATCTATCAACATTGATGAACTAGATGAGCAAGCACAAGGCTTAGACATTGTCACAGAGCGCCGTGATGGACCGCTTAACACCGTGATGTCCAACAGCTTTGGCTTTGGTGGTACTAACGCAACACTTGTGATGCAAAAGTACAAAGGCTAATTTACCTTATAGGATATCAGGAACAAGGTGACTTGTTTCTGATATCTTGTCAGAATAACACTACTACCTGTATTAAAAATAATAAAGCAACAAACTTCCTACCTTTTCAATATTTAAAACATACTTTGACAGAGCTTTAATCAAAGTCTAGCTTTATCGTAATATTCACACCTGAAACAATTTTATGATGAAAGTAATAAAACTGCTTGCAAGCCTTCTGTTTGGGGTTGTTTTCCCGATCACACTTTTATTTAGTATTTATACAAGTATCTCTAAACTTGAGAAGGAAATGAGCTCCCCTGCATCTTTAGAGGATATAGTCATCCAATTTAACACTGTTTCGGGTAAGTTGAAAAAAGGTAATGACTATGCTTTGTTTTCTTTAATGATATCTGAAAATGCAAATCAAGGATCAATGAAAAATAAGCAGGTTATGAAAGTTGCAGTGATTCAAATTGGCTTTACCGTAATATCGATAGGTATGCTTTTTGTCGTTTTGGGTTTTAATGATGGTGGTGCTGCGGGCAGTTTGAAAGGCGCAGATATTAGTATTGATTTTAAAACTGCTTCGTCAGGCTTAGGGGCAATAATTATTGGCGCAATAATGGTGGTTTGTGGTGGCGTTATAAATAGTCACTACCAAACTGTTGGATTACCGGAATATCTTCAGTTATCAGAAAACTTTGAGAGTGTTGAAATGAAAATATATAAAGCGTGTAAACAAGAAAAAAATATCGACTTTTCTTCTTGTGTAGAAATGGGTTTAAAAGCTTATATGGAATCTAACTAAGTTAGGAGAAAATACGAATGAAATACCTTATTTTACTATTTTTGGTTGCGCTTATAATTAGTTTTGAAAGCTATGGCAAGACACTATGTTGGCAAGTTAAGAACAAAGATGGTGAAACGAAGGTTATATGTATTGAATTTAACTCTACGCCTACGGTTATTGCTGGGCCATCAGGTTCTAATAAAATGATTATTCCCTGGGCTGATAACACCGGTAATATCTATGTTTCAGTAACTGAGATCGATCCATCTATAGCTAAGCGTAGTGGGGTAGTTACCGAAGAAATGTTGTCTTCTCAATATAAAGGGTTGGTAGTAAAAAATGTGGATGGAGTACGTCAAGCACTTAAAAGCAAAAATACGGATGGTACTCTTTTAAAATCCGAAAACCTTAGTGAAGGGATCGGAGCATTAATAATGAAGGATGGAATGTTAGACGCCTGGCAAAATATTAAAGGTTCTAAGGTGCTCGCGGAAATTGAGTTAAAGGGGGAGGTAGTCAATGTTTCTGAGATAAACTCCAAAACCAGCCAGTTTTTGGTTTTAGAGGAGAAACAGTAAAGATCTACCTCATTTATTTAACGCACGTTATGTTTCATCAAACGTTCTTTATCACGTGACCAGTCACGGTCTTTAATATCAGCACGCTTATCATGTTGCTTTTTACCCTTTGCAAGATAGAACTCGAGTTTTACCCAGCACTTTTTCCAGTACATTGCTGTGGCAATCAGAGAATAACCATCACGCTCGGTTGCACCGATAAGACGTGAGATTTCACGTTTATTTAGTAGCAGTTTACGATAACGAAGCGGATCGCATATCACATGTGTAGAGGCACTATTTAACGGCTGAATTTGACTGGCCAACAAATAGGCTTCGCCGTTTTTGATATGGATGTAAGTATCTGAGATATTGACTTTACCGGCGCGGATACTTTTTACTTCCCAGCCTTGTAATTCGATACCTGCTTCGAACTTTTCATGTAGTGAATACTCATGACGCGCTTTTTTATTTAGCGCTATGGTATTGCTATTTGATTTACTTGAATTTTTCTTTGCCATAATGGCTTAGTCTACCTATAAATCCTGTTTTAAGACAGCGCTTTTTCATTAATGTGACGTATTTTTACTTAGTCAGTGGCTGCAAACAAGATAAATCTGCAAAACCTTGGTAAAATCCTTGTATTAAGATTTGGAGTGTCTATGCCACAGATAGAAAAAAGTGCTTTGGTGATGTATAGCACCAAGGAAATGTTTGAATTGGTCAATGATGTTGACGCTTATCCCGCATTTCTACCGCATTGCTCAGATGCAAAAGTTATCAGCAATGATGATCAAGGGATGACCGCGAGTCTAGAAATTTCGAAAGCCGGCCTAAAAAAGTGGTTTACCACAAAAAATGAATTTGACGGCAATCGAGTAAAAATGTGCCTAGTAGATGGACCATTTAAGTCTTTAAATGGTTATTGGGAATTTACCGCGCTTGATGAACAGGCTTGTAAGGTGAGTTTAAAATTAGAGTTTGAATTCGCGAGCAAATTAATTGAGATGGCGTTTGGCAAGCTATTTAATGAAGTGGCCAAGAATATGGTGTCTGCGTTTACCCAGCGAGCCAAAGTTGTTTACGGAGCGAGATGATGATAAAGGTTGAAGTGGTATTTGCATTGCCAGACAGCGCGACGTCATTGTCGGTTGATGTGCCTGAAGGGACGTCTGCTGAGCAAGCAGTACTACAGTCAGGGATTTTAGAAAAATGCCCAGAGATAGATGCGAATGATTTGACGCTCGGGATCTGGAATCGAACGGTAAAATTACAGCAAGTAGTCAGTGATGGTGACAGAATCGAAATCTATCGTCCGTTAATTGCTGACCCGAAAGAAGCGCGCAGGCGCCGTGCGGAGAAAGCAAAAGAAGAAGGTCGTGCAAGCAAAGTTACCGGTGGGCGACCTGTCTCTTTAGGAGATAAGGAATAATTAACCTGAACTTCGGATAGTTAATGCCTTTCTAGCAGCCAGTTTTAGCGCTAACTGCGTTGAATTCACTTCCAATAGCCAACTATTGGTGCGTAAATTCGCCTTGTTATCCCTAAAACTCTCTGGCTAGATAAGGGTATAATTTAATGTGGTATTAAAAACAATGAGTTAGCTCATTCCTTATCCAAACCTCAGGCTAATTAAAAAAGGGGAAATACCTTTCCCCTTTGACTACGAAATAATGTGTGCCCTTTGACTCTATGAGTCTAAAGGAGTGTTAAATTCTTCTGGCTCTTCGAAGTCGCCGCTTACGCGAACTAGTTTGTCATTCTCGAAATAAACGCTAAATGACTTTCGGACCTCAGAGTCTCTGTCAATATTAAATACGTATTGGTAATGCCAGACATTGTTATTAAAAGTGTCTTTTGCAAGTGGTGTACCTAGTACATATAGCACTTGCTCTCTGGTCATTTGGACGCGAAGCTTATCTACATCTGACTGCTCTAAGAAATTACCTTGTGGCACGTTGATGCGATAAATCCAGCTTGAACAGCCAGACATAAACACCGTCATAACTACAGCACTGAGCCAAACAGAAAGGGTTTTATTAGACAGCATGAAATTGTGTATCCTTATTATCAGTTGTTTGCATGATACCGATTGCACAGAGAAGGTAAAGTCTCTTAGCGGAATTGGACTGCACTAAGTGTAAAAAGTTCGTACATAAGTTGCAATAGTCATCATGTGCAACACAAATTGTAGATAAGATCTTGAGGAGAACCACGAAGTGCTAGGAAAGATGTTACTTAGCGAGCCCAATAAAACGGAACACCAAGCTACTTGGAGCTTATATATCCTAGAAACGCGCTTTGGTCATTGGTACACAGGAATAACAACCAATGTAGAACGGCGCATAGAGCAACATCAGGCTGGGAAAGGGGCAAAAAATTTAAAAGGTAAAGGGCCCTTAACGTTAAAATATCAATATCGAGTCGGTACTAAATCCCAAGCTGCAAAACTTGAGTGGCATGTTAAGCAGCTTACAAAAGCACAAAAAATTCAGCTAGTAGAGTCAAGTGGTGAGCGAGTTAATGACAAAATAAAGTCATTGATGAGATTTACCCCTGCCTGATACTTATTTAAATCCATATTATCTAATGTATCTCTTGTAGTGTGATGATGTTTATCTTCACCCATACCGAAATAAATATAGGGGATCCCTTGGCGATAAAAGGCGTAGTGATCGCTTGCTTTGTGCCAATCAATTCTTGGATTATTTGTATGACGCTCAATTTGTCGTTGTGACGATACTATAGTCAATTTGATTTGAGATTGTGCCTTGTGCTGGAGCTCAGTTTTATATTCCTTAAAACCCGGTGAAAACAACGCAAATAAACGGTTGTTGTTATTTATCCCTAACATATCGAGGTTGATATTGAGTTCAACTTCCTGAGTAAGGTGTTTGGCATAATATTTTGCACCATGTAAGCCGCGCTCTTCAGCATCGGTTGCGACAAACAATATATCGCGAGCGCGATTTGTTTTACTGAGTTGCCTAGCCATGTGTAACATCGCAGCTACGCCAGATGCATTATCATTGGCGCCTGGATAATGTCTCTGTCCTGTGGTTCCTAAATGGTCGTAATGCGCACTGATAACAATGGCCTTGTCACAACGAGGTTGGGTGCAAGGCAAAGTCGCTGTGATGTTGTGACCTGCGTCTTTACTAAAAATACCGGCTCTAAAGGTAAAGTGCTGATAGCTCGGATTTCCACCTAATTGCTCAAAAGCAGCAAAAATATATTGTGCACTGATGTTAGGCGATTGGGCTCCACTTTTACGGCCTTGATGATTAATGCTCGTAAGTGTTTGTAAATCTTGCATCAATATATTATCAACATGAACAATACTTGGATGTTGCGTTTGCGCTACTGCATTCGTGGTACATATCGCGGTTAGCATCATGCCAAGTAGTTGGAAAGGGAGTTTCTTCATTGTTATTGTTATCTCTCATCGTTGTCTGTGGAATTTAACCGGTTGCTTGCAACACCTCTCAATAAGGCTAATTTGCCTTCGTAGCGCGCTTTGTCGTGCTCGAAGACAGATGCTTTGTATGCTTTATTGAGGTAATACTCTGCTTTTTCTCTATTCCCTTCTTCAAATGCGACTTTTGCTAATCCAAAGAAACTGCCGTGAATACTATGATCGAGTTGATAAGCTTTTTGATAAAAATGCTTAGCGCGACTTAAATTTCCATGCTTAAACGCTTCATTACCCAACACTAGCATGTAATAGGGATTGCTCTTTCTTAAGTTGTGAATATTGGCTTCGATCACTTTTGCTTCGTGGTCACGCTCTGTGAGATGGTAAAGTTTTGCAAGATTGCCTAGTGCGTTTCGATTGTCATGATTAATGGCAAGTGCTTGGTTATATGCGCGCTCAGCAAGGTCGTACTGTTGAGTTAGGCGATATAGGATCCCAAGATTACCCCATGCGCCATCGTGATAGGGATCGCTCTCTACCGCTGCTTTGTAGTAACTGTAGGCCATGTCAAGGTCGCCATTAATCATTTCCATGGCGCCTTTGTTGTTATAAAACATGGATAAGATAGTGTTTGTATCTATTGCCGATGTACTAAAATGTTGTGCTCTGCTATTAGGGTCAAAGTCTACGGTAACGGAAGCGGGTTTGACATACAGTGTCTTTACAGAATCTTGGGTATTATCCACTTCAAATATTTTTATGTTTACGTGCCCTGTAAGCAAGCTGTAGCCTTGGCTCTCATCCCAATATTCGGGTATGTGTACACGTTGAAATTGTGTTCTCAAACCCACTTGTCTCGCGATAGCATGGGTTAAAATTGAAAGCGAAAGACAATTGGCATTCATATTACTAAAAGCTTGGTTGGCAGTGAGATTAGCACCAGATAAATATGACATTGAATCGTCGCCACTATTGACCAAAAACGCCATCAACATTTTTGCGCGTTTAACGCCAATTTCGTCGTTATGAAAATATTGCGCGAGTTTTGCTTTAATTTGATTGTTTAGCTGAAATACCTCTGAGTATGACTCTACAGGCTGGATATTAAATTGATGCTTTGAATTGAGAATTGACGTGTCTATCGTCGGTTTGGGAGTGCTATTACAGGCACTAAGTAAAACACTAAGTACAATAATAGAGAACTGAATTACTATCTTCATACAACCTCCAGATTGGGCATTCGGCTGACTTTTAGTTATGGCTTAATTGCTTACCTTTGGCCCTTACTATTATTGAATTTAGACTATAATTGCAAAATTTGCGCGGTGTGATTGTTACACCATGTAACAAAGAGACAATGTGAAAGGGTAAGCCTACGAGACGAAACGTGCAGGCTTACTTTAGAGTTGAACAGAGGTTAAAAGCTCGCGACAAGATCATCAAGCGCTTTTGCTGATGCAGCAAGACGTTGAATTGCTTGTTCCGTGTCAAGTTGCTCGTTCATCACGGCATCGCTTATTTCGCTAATTTGCTCGATGTTGCGGCCGACGTCCGCGACGACATTACTTTGCTCTTCTGTCGCTGTTGCGATAAGCGCGGTCATGTCATTTATTTGATTTGCGGTTTCCGAGATTTCCAACATTAACTCCACTGACGATTGCATTGTTTGAACACTTTGCTCTGCTTGTTCACTGGATTGTTGGATTTGGTTTACGACAGCGCCAGACACCTGAGTTAATTCAGATATCGTTGCTTGGATCTCGTCGGTAGATTGTGATGTACGGCTCGCAAGCGCTCTCACCTCATCTGCAACGACGGCAAACCCACGGCCATGCTCACCCGCACGCGCAGACTCAATCGCGGCATTGAGTGCAAGTAAGTTGGTTTGCTCAGATATGCCTCTGATCACATCAACGATGTTGGCAATGGACTGTGTTTTTTCGGCCAATGTAGCGACTTGACCTGCCATATTTTCGATGTCACCAGCAAGTAAGTGAAGTGTTTCTTGGCTTTCTTGCACACCTTGACGGCTGCGCTTAGTTGAAGCTTTACTTTCTTCTGTTAATTTTGCCGTATTGGTCGCGCTGCTCGCTATCTCTTGTACTGTCGCACCCATTTCATTGATTGCCGCGGCAACAGACATAGTTTGAGACTTTTGTTCATCCAGAGACTGAGAGTTTTGCTGGCTCTGTTTAAACACGGCTTCGCTCGTCACGCGAATTGAACGGCTCTCTTCCGCAACCATGTGGATAGCTTCTTCGATCTTAGCCATAAACTGGTTGAAGCCGCCAGCCAAAGCATGAAGTTCAGGTTGTGCTGAGTCTGGTAAACGATAATTGAGTTTTGCGTCGCCGCTGCCAAGCTGTTCAAATAAATCTGCCATCTTTTTGAGTGGCGCGCTTAAGTTTTTAGCCAGTAGCATACTAAAAAAGCTCGCCACTAGCGCAATCACCAGCGAAAAACCAATGATTTGCCACTGCAAAGAAGTGATCCCACTATTGATTTCACTGGTTGGCACTTGGGCAATAACAAGCAAATCTGTGTTTGGAATTGGGCTCGCTGCAACTAAATTGGTTTCGCCACCCACTTCCAACTCTTTAATGATAAATCCACGTGTGGAGGTAAAATCGCGACTGTGCTGGCCGTAAAAGTCTTCAATTGAGGACTTTGCGACTTTGCTTGCATCTGGGTGCAATTGCACCGTACCTTGCCTATTAATGACGAAAACAAAGCCACTTTGCTCGATTTTCATATTAGCAAGCATGGCCTGCATATCATCAATACTTTTCGCAAGTCCAGCTAAACCAACACCGCTTAGTTGTTGATGGTTTACAAACATTTTTACATCGCCCGGCGCCTCTTGATAGATACTAATAGAGTATGGCGAGCCACTAGTGGTAAAGCCGAAAAACCAACCATCCTGCTCTCTATTTAGTACTCGCAGAAAGCCGTTTTGATTCCAATATTGATTGGTTTCGCGGTTAGCCCAAGAAGCCGTAACTAAGTCATACTGCGCCGCAATACGCTTGAGTTCGTTGACAAGAAGTTTTTCGTCCAAAGTATTTTGCTTGGCACTTTGGGTGATTAATAAATTGCTTGAAAGCTGCTCGGCTGCATTTTTCAACGTGTCTATCTGCTTGCTTAATGATTTATTGATACTTTCTATCTTGCTTGGCAATTCAGATTGCATCATGCGTTCATTGATGAGCGTTTTGGCGCTGTAAAGCGAGGTAAACCCGATTAAACAAGCGACAGCAATCGCAATGAGACTACCCAAAAGGGTAATTCTTTGAGTAATTGTTAAACCTGTGTTTTGCATTCGATTTGTGTGTGTAATCCCGTGGAACCGATTATTCTAGCATAGTAAATAACCAGCTCGGAACAAGTAACAATCCAAGTCACAAAAAAATAATTTTGGTTTATAAAATAAAGTTAATCTCAGTATTTAGTGTTAACTGTATTTGAGTTAAATGGGAGGTTATGTTGAGAAATAGAGATAAAAGGCCACAATCTCAGGGTGGAAAGTGGCCTTGGTTACTAACAAGCGAACTAGTTTGCTATATTATTGACGCAAATTTATTTCTACTTACTAAACAATCTTTTTCATATCTGACATGTAACCGCGAAGGATTTCACCGATTTTTTCTACCGGATGGTTACGGATCGCACGGTTTACAGCGATGAGCTTTTGGTTGTCAGCATAATTGTCACTGTCTAACAAGCCTTCACCAATCTCACGTTTTGTGATTGATTCCATAAATGGCTTCAATAGTGGTAGACATGCGTGATTATACAGGTAGCAACCATATTCTGCGGTATCAGAAATAGTACGGTTCATCTCGAACAGCTTTTTGCGCGCAATGGTGTTCGCGATTAGCGGCGTTTCGTGTAGTGATTCGTAGTATGCTGATTCATCAATAATGCCTGCTGCTGTCATGGTTTCAAACGCTAGCTCTACACCGGCTTTTACCATAGCAACCATCAAAATACCTTGGTCGAAGAAAGTCTGCTCTGAAATTTCAGCATCAGTATTCGCTTGCTTCTCAAACGCGGTTTGTGCGGTTTCTGCACGCCATGTAAGCAATTTATTGTCGTTTTCAGCCCAATCAGCCATCATACCTTCTGAAAACTCACCACTGATGATGTCGTCCATATGCTTGTTATAGAGCGGGCGCATAATGTCTTTTAGTTGCTCGCTCAGTTCAAATGCGCGTAACTTGGCGGGGTTAGACAGTCTGTCCATCATATTGGTGATACCACCGTGTTTTAGCGCTTCAGTGATGATCTCCCAGCCATATTGTACGAGCTTTGATGCATATCCAGGTTCAATGCCTTCTTCTACCATTTTGTCAAAGCATAGTAGTGAGCCGGTTTGCAACATACCACATAGGATGGTTTGCTCACCCATTAGATCTGATTTTACCTCAGCAATAAATGATGACTGCAATACGCCAGCACGATGACCACCGGTTCCCGCCGCATATGCCTTAGCTTGCGCGAGACCTTTACCCTCAGGGTCGTTTTCAGGGTGAACTGCAATCAGCGTAGGTACACCAAAACCGCGTTTGTACTCTTCACGCACTTCTGTGCCAGGGCATTTTGGTGCAACCATGATTACGGTGATATCTTCACGCACTTGCATACCTTCTTCTACGATGTTGAAGCCGTGAGAATAAGCAAGTGTTGCGCCTTTTTTCATTAACGGCATGACTGCGTTTACAACAGAAGTATGTTGTTTGTCAGGCGTTAAGTTTAGAACCAAATCAGCTTCAGGAATGAGTTCTTCATAGGTGCCAACTATAAAGCCGTTTTCAGATGCATTAAGAAAAGATTGACGTTTTTCTTCAATTGCTGAAGGGCGTAGTGCGTAACTGACGTTCAAGCCAGAGTCTCTTAAGTTTAGACCTTGGTTCAAACCTTGTGCGCCACAACCAACGATGACCAGTTTTTTACCAATCAGAACGTCGACACCTTGTTCGAATTCTTTTGGATCCATGAATTCACATTGAGAAAGCTGAGCTAATTGCTCACGTAAAGATAAAGTATTAAAGTAATTCGACATGATATTTCCTGATTCTGTAGAAATAGATTGAAGTCAGAGTAGGGCGAACTTTTGATTGCGTAAAATGATATATTTGAACTATAGTGTTTCAAAAGGTGAAATGCTATGAATCACAAACAACTTAAATATTTTTTGGCACTTGCAGATACGCTGCATTTTTCTCGGGCGAGTGAACGCTGTTTTGTAAGTCCTCCGACATTAAGTCGTCAAATCAAACAGTTAGAAGAGGAAGTCGGCGCGCCTTTATTCCTGCGAGATAATCGCACCGTTGAGCTGACTCAGCAAGGCAAAGCGTTTGTTCATTACGCGCAAGCGACGTTGGCAAGCTGGCGTCAGTTTAAGAGTGAATGCGTTGACGATGATAAGCCTTTGACTGGTGAGCTGAGTTTATTTTGTTCAGTGACCGCGACTTACAGTTTTATTTATGACCTTTTTTCCAAGTTTCGCCATCTGTACCCGCAAGTAGAGTTAAATCTTATTACCGGTGACCCCGCGCATTCAATAGCAGAAGTGGCCAGTGGTAAGGAAGATGTTGCGGTAGCAGTGAAGCCAAAACATCTACCGAACGGTATAGAGTACTTGCCAATCGGCCGTTCGAGATTGGTGTTTATTGGCCCAACGATGGACTGTCCGCTTAAGTCTATTATTGATGAATATAGTCATAGTGAAATGCCGTGGCAGAGGCTGTCTTTTATTATGCCAGAGCAAGGCGTGTTAAAAGATCGAATCGATAACTTTTGCAAAAAACACAATTTTGTTCCTAAGGTTTATGCGCATGTTTCGGGCCATGAAGCTATGGTTGCGCTCGCGAGTTTAGGGTTTGGTATTGCGTGTGTCCCCGAGATAGTAATTAGTCAAAGTCCATTTAAGAATCAAGTTCAGCTTTTGCAGCTTAGATCGGATGAAATTGAAATTGGACTTGTAACTAAGAATAAACGGTTATATGACCCAGTTGTTAAAGCACTTTGGGATACGGCAAAAGGATTATTTACGCTGTAAAGCATCCATTCAGGTTGCGTGACTACACTGTGTTCATCCATGTTGAATGAATGAGGTGCGTCCGTGTCCACTATCTTGGTTGCACAAAGCAATAACAATATATTGACATCACAACAAAAAATGCTTGAAGAGCAAGGCTATACTGTTGAGTTGTTGAGGGAATTAGGTCAATTGAATGGTTTTTCAGGGAAATCTATTAACGGTATCGTGCTTGATCAAGCTATCGCATCCGTACCAACCTGCGATTCAATCAGCCAATTTAGACAAAGATTCAAAGCCCCTGTGATCGTCAGTCTTGACAGCGATGACGAGGATGTTCACAGCCTGTTTTTAGAGCTCGGTGCTGATGAAGTTATTTCCAAAGATGCAAAGCCTAGATTATGGCGAGCTCGACTTGATGCAGTGTTAAGAAGGCAAGCTGCAAACTCGCAGTTTGACGATGAGCCAGAGCAATTAACCTTTGGCCAGCTGCATATCGACAAAAACACCAGGCGCGTGAGTTATGGGCAGGAGCGCATTGACCTCACAACCCATGAGTTTGAGTTGCTATGGTTACTTGCGAGCAATGGCGGCAAAGTAGTGAAACGTGACTTTGTATACGAGCAGATCCTTGGCAAATACTATCGCCCAGATACGCGAACAATAGACGTCCGCATCTCTCGCTTGCGTAAAAAGCTACACGATAATCCGAGTCGTCCAGAGAAGATCAAAACGATTTGGCGTCAGGGTTACTTATTTGTTACCGATGTTTGGAACTAAAAAGTAACAATTTGATTTAACGCAAAGATACTTCGGATTTTTCGAATGCTCAATTCGGAGAAATTTGTGAAACAGGTTTCTGAGACAAAGGGATAACGTCATTTTTATGATGTTATCCCTTTGTTTTATATGGAGTATCCGTATTCTCTTTCACAAGTGATAGCGCTGGAATAGTTAGCTGTTACGTAGCACTTTTAAAAAAATTGTTATTTATACAATGCAAATAATATTGATTGCTATTTAGGTGTGTGTATACTTTACGCCTAGTTATGAAAATATAAACATAATTAGTCTCAAAGGAACAATTCAATGGCACTTAAAAAGTCTCTGTTAACGACTGCTATTCTCGCTGCAACTTTAGGCCTCACCGCATGTGGTGGCTCTAGCAGCAACTCAAATGACAACGATGATAACAACACAACACCACCTCCAGCCACCAATGCTGCACCTACTATTACCGTAGACAGTGCATCAGTATCTGAGGATACGCTTGGTGCTGCGGTTGCAAATATCTCTTTTTCTGACGATAGCGATGAAGTAAGTGCATTGACACTAACCATCTCTGACAACCGTTTTGAAATTGTTGACGGTGCGGTTAAGCTCAAAGCTGCAAACGCACTAAACTTCGAACAGGTTGAAGGCGGTAAAGTATCGGTAACTATCACGGCAACTGACAGCAAAGGCGAGAAAACAGAAGTTGAAGCTGAAATTGCTGTTCAACAAATTGCTGAAGAAAACAAAGCGGGTGTAAACCGCTATGCCTTTAATAACACACAAGGTGAATCTTCAGTTTCTTATTCTGGCCAAATCGCACGTCACGCAGCTATGGTTCATATTAAGAGCCTAATGGGTAAGCTTAATAATGAAACTGTGGGTAATGCGGCGGAGCAAAAAACAGCTGAAGCGGCAATCACTGAGATTAAAACCTTCTTAATGCCGACAGACACAGTGGTCTTGGATGAAACCCTTGATTTCGCTGTTGCCGCAAACGCTGCACAAACCACATTAGGACAAATTTCAAGTTCACTGAAAAACGTCGCTGGCGAAGGTGGTAAAATTGCGGGACGTGATACCTCTAATATGCATAAAGCATGGGAAGAGGATGGTGTCATGGCTGGTTGGGTTAACTTTGGTACACAGCCAAAAACACCTGAAGGTTTAGCCCTACACTATTTAGACCTGCTACAAGCGCAACTTCAGCAGTTTGAAAATGGCTCAACAATCAAAGCAGAGCATAATGGCACAGCTATCACGCTGAACAAACTATATGTAACACCGGAAGGCCTTGATCTTGCCCAGCTAATGCAAAAACATTTAAATGGTGCAGTGTCGCTTTCTCAAGGTGCGGACGATTATCTAGATGATTTACTCATTGGTGAAAAGTCAGCTGATAACGCGACATTGGCGGATGGCAAAAGCTACACGGAACTTGAACACAAGTTTGATGAAGGCTATGGCTATTTCGGTGCTGCTGTTGATTATCTAGACTACACAGACGATGAACTTTCAGCTAAAGGTGGCCGTGAAGCGTATGCAAGTGGTTATCATGACTTAAATAACGACGGGGAAATTGATTTACTGTCAGAGTTTAACTTTGGTAACTCAACTAATGCTGCAAAACGTGACCGTGGCACTAAATCTAACGCTAACCCAACGGACTTCAGCGCTGAAGCACAATTAGCGTTTATTGAAGCACGTAAACTTATCAACGCTAATGTTGGTACTAATGTTGCGCAGTGGTCAGATGAGGACAAAGCGCGCTTAGAAACATTGCGCAATCAAGCGTTGCTAGCATGGGAAAAGTCTATCGCTGCAACCGTTGTGCATTATATCAATGATACAATCTCAAATGATGATGGTGATTTAGACGATATCGCATCAGGTGATTTTGATGCTGATCAATTCTATGCAGTAGCAAAGCACTGGTCTGAAATGAAAGGCTTCGCATTAAACTTCCAGTTTAATCCGTTTTCTCCTGTCACAGATGCAGATTTTGTTAAAATCCATGAATTGATGGGTGATAAGCCTGAATTCGCGGCAGATAAAGTGGAAGCTTATAAGACTGCTTTATTGGAAGCGCGAGAAATCATTGCAACTGCATATGATTTCGATGCTGAGAATGTTGCCAACTGGTAATCTAAATTTTCGTTTATAACGTTAAAAGGTTAGCCGTTAATTCTGCTAACCTTTTGTTGTATATAGATAATAGAGAATACAAATGAGAGTATCTAAACGTTTAAGTGCTGCTGCCGTCGCTATGGCTTTGGTATTGTCGGGTTGTGGTGAAAGTACTTCAAGTAGCCAAGGACCTGGAGTGAAGGATAATAACTCTGGAACGGATAACCCAACTTTACCCACGCAATTTGATGAAGCAGCCTTGGTAAGTAACCTTGTGAATAATGTGCTTACCCCTGCAATTGAGCAATTCAATGAACTCGCTGTAACACAACAACTTGAAGTTGCGAGTTATTGTAGTGCTGAAAAAGTACTGGCTGAAAATACCGCTGTGTTAAAGCAAAATGCTCAACAAAGTTGGCGCAACGCTATGGTTGGGTGGCAGTATGTTGAATTGATGCAAATGGGTCCACTTACTGCCAATAGTAAAGAGCTTAAAAATAACATTTATGTTTGGCCCGCTACAGGCTCTTTATGTGATATCGACTTGGATGTAGTGTACTTTGAGGATGGCGTTATTAATGGTAATGCTAGCAATCCTTATAATATCTCTGAGCGTACTGCAAACCGTAAAGGCTTAACTGCCTTAGAGCACCTTCTATTCAATGCCAATCTTGACCACAACTGCTCGTCGGTGAATGATGCTTTGGCGCCATGGAATAGCCGTTCAACTCAAGAAAGAGCGGTTGCGCGTTGTGAGTTTGCGACGGAAGTGGCTAAAGACATTGAAGCACAGAGTAATATACTCCTGTCTCAGTGGACTGGAGAAAATGGCTACGCAGCTAAACTTGTTAATGCAGGACAACCAGGGTCACCGTTTGACACGCCTCACTTAGCGCTCAATGAAATATCAAAGGCGCTATTTTACATGACCGAAGAGCTAAAAGACGGCAAAATAGCGACGCCGTTAGGCCTAGGTTTTCCGAATGCGTGTGGTTTAGAGGCTTGCCCTGAAGCGGTGGAGTCGCCAATTGCAGAACATTCGAAAGAGAATTTACTTGCTAACATCAGAGCATTTAGAAACATCTTCACTGGTAATGGCCAAGATGCTGAGAATACATTGGGCTTTGACGACTTTTTAGATGCTGAGAATGGTAGTGATGTAAAAGAGCGCATGCTTGCAGGGCTAGCGGATGCAGAAGCTACTCTGCTTGCGATGAATGCGAGCCTGAAAGCTGAGCTTGCAGGTTCTACAGAGCAAGTGACGCAAACGCATACAGACGTTAAAAAAGTGACGGATGATTTAAAGACCGAGTTTATCGAAAAGCTCGCCCTAGAACTTCCACAAACTTCGGCAGGTGACAATGACTAAGCGCATGAACATGAAGAAATCTTTATTAGCGGTAGCGGTAATTTTTGCACTACCTCAAGCGCAAGCTGCGGATGATAATCAAGATATTGAGCATATCTCTATTATCAGCCATCACGATAAATTGCGAAAAGAAGCCGGCTCTGCAACCTTGTTGTCAGAAGCGCAGTTGGCAGAATACGAATACGACGATATTCACCGTATTCTTTCCAATGTACCTGGCGTTAATATTCGTGAAGAGGATGGTTATGGCCTGCGACCAAACATTGGTTTTCGTGGTGTAACACCTGAGCGAAGCAAAAAAATCACCATTATGGAAGACGGTGTGCTCATTGGCCCAGCTCCTTATTCTGCGCCGGCTGCTTATTATTTTCCGGTTACGACTCGTATGACTGCGGTTGAGGTGTTCAAAGGGCCTGCGGCTATCAAGCATGGTCCGCAAACCGTTGCTGGTGCGCTCAACTTAGTGACTCGCCAAGTGCCAGAATTTACAGAAGGCGGTATTGATGTTGCGGCTGGCAGTGATGGTTATTCCAAAGCACACGGTTACTATGGTTCCGTAGTAAATAATGTTGGCTTCTTATTCGAAGCGGTAAATCTACAAGCCGATGGTTTTAAAGAGCTTGATGGCGGTGGTGATACGGGGTTTGAGAAGAACGATATATTAGCTAAGTTTAATTATAAACTTTCACAAGGTGAGCTAAACCATACCTTTGGCTTAAAACTCAGCTATGCTGATGAGTTGTCCGATGAAACCTACCTAGGTTTAACGGATGCAGATTTTGCTGAAAACCCGTATCGTCGATATGCAGCGTCTCAGCCTGCAGAGATGGATACCAAGCATACTCAGGTAATGTTATCCCATGTGCTTGATGGCAAAGACTTTAACGTTACAACAAGATTGTACCGTAATGACTATGAGCGAGCTTGGCTTAAGCTTAATAGTCTAGGTAGTAAAAGTGGACCATCCCTTTCAAAAATCATGGCAAACCCAGAGACTTTTGCAAATGAGTACGCTGTGATCACAGGGGCACGGGACTCTGTTGTTGCAGGTTCAAATATCTTTTTGAATATGGGGACTAATGATCGTGAGTATTTCTCTCAAGGTCTTCAAGTCGATGCCAATACCAGCTTTAGCCTGTTTAATTTAACTCATGACGTCGCAGTTGGTGTGCGTTTCCACGAAGATGAAATTGAGCGCAAACACTTTGAGCAAGCGTATGCAATGGAAGGTGGTTCACCTGTGTTGCTAGAGGGGTCAAAGCAGTTTACATCGCTGAATACTGAAAATACCAAAGCGTGGTCGGTATATCTAGAAGATAAAGTACAACTTGATGCGTTGACTTTGGGCCTCGGCCTTCGTGGCGAGCTGATGGACATGTCTTACCAAGATAATAAAGATGCCGATGTTTGGATTGATAAAACCACCCGTATTTGGCTACCTAGCCTAAGTGGTTTCTATCAGCTTTCTGATGATGCCGGTCTTTTATTTGGTGTGCACCAAGGTTTTGTGCCTTCTTCACCACAACAAGATCCGGATATAGAGCTTGAGAAGAGCGTTAACTACGAATTTGGTGGGCGCTTTAATGATGGTGTGACTCAGTTTGAGATTGTGAGCTTTTTCAACGATTATGAGAATCTGAACGAAAGCTGTGGTCAGTCTAACTGTGGTGTTAATGACCAACAAGACCAGCAGTTCAGTGGCGGTGAGGTGGCTGTTTACGGTCTCGAAATGCAGTTTGCACAACGTTACCCTTTGAACCTTCAACTGGATATCCCTTATAGTCTCACCTACACCTATACGAAAGGTGAATTCCAGAATGAGCGTGCGACAACGTTCGCACAATGGGGTTATATTAAAAATGGTGATGAGCTTCCGTATTTACCATCTCATCAAGCCACTTTTAACATTGGCCTCGCAGCAAGTGACTGGAAAGTTAACGTAGCCATCAAATACATCAGTGAGATGAGCGAAGCTGCTGGCAGAAGCACTGAAGACTTTGAGCTTGTACTTGAAGGCGCAAAGGTGCCAAACACAACCATTGTTGATGTATCTGCAAGTTACGAGCTAGGCCAGTATGGTCAAATCTATGCTAAAATCGATAACTTGTTCGATGAAGCAGAAATTGTCAGTCGCCGCCCGTATGGCGCGCGCCCAGGAAAACCAAGACAATTTAGTTTAGGCTATAAATACCAGTTTTAATTGATTGTCTATGCGGCTCTTAAATAAGAGCCGCAGCTTCATGGCGGCTTGTCGCTAGATCTATGGAGCTATTCCAAAAATATATGAACTCATTATTTCTTTTTGATGGAAATGACTATGTTAGAGCAATTATGGCAAAGCATTACTGAACTCCCAGGCTACTTGTTCGATGCCAATAAAAGAGTGTATTTGCCATACTTGTTTAGTGCCATTTTGATGGCTGTTCCTGTTTATATCGCCACAGAAAAAGCGCGCTCTGGTAAAGGTTTTTTAAAGTTTCTGTTTCCCAAGCAAGTGTGGTGGTGCAAAAGCGCCAAGCTCGATTACTGTTTATTGGTCACAAATCGATTGATAAAGGCGGCGACGTTCACGCCTATCTTGTTGACTATGGTACCGGTGGCGTTGGGGTTATCAGGTGGGCTTGAAGCGCTTTTTGGTCCAGCGTTACATCTTGAAGCGCCAGAATGGCTGGTGATTGGACTATTTACGTTATTTTTGTTTATAGTCGATGACCTCACTCGGTTCTTGCTGCACCTGATCCTACATAAAATCCCATTCTTTTGGGAGTTTCACAAGGTGCACCATTCTGCAAAAGTCCTGACCCCCTTTACCATTTATCGCTCACATCCCGTTGAAAGCTACCTGTACGCCTGTCGTATGGCATTAACTCAAGGAATTGTGGTTGGAATAGGGTATTACGTATTTGGCAGTAGTTTGAGCATGTACGATATTCTTGGTGCGAATGCGTTTGTCTTTTTATTTAATATCTTTGGGGCCAATTTAAGGCATTCACATATATGGCTGAGTTGGGGTGATAGGCTAGAGAATTGGTTTATTAGTCCTGCACAACACCAAGTGCATCACAGTAGCAATCCAATCCATTTTGATACCAATTTAGGCTCGGCACTAGCCATTTGGGACCGTATGTATGGCTCGCTGATTAAGGCCTCGAGTGCGGGTAAAATTACCATTGGAGTTGGGCAATATGATGCAGGGCATGATTCACTGACCGCAATTTACTTGAAGCCATTCAAGCAGGCTTGGAAAACGTTATTACCGAAGAAGAAAAATAACCCGCCACTTAAATCTCCGCAGGGTGACTGACTTAGTTAACCTGAGGTTTGGATAAGGAATGTTCCAATTCATTTTTGCTAAAGCACAACTTAGTTTTTTCCTTGTCTAGCCAGCAAGTTTTAGGGAAAACACCACTTCCGCGTCCTGCTCTCGCTAAGGTACCTACATCCTGTAGGCAAGGCGAATTTACGCACCAATAGCTGGCTATTGGAAGTGAATTCAACGCAGTTAGCGCTAAAACTGGCTGCTAGAAAGGCATTAATTATCCGCAGCTCAGGTTATCCTAGTCTCAGGTAGAGTAACTTGACTCTCCCGTTAAGGGGAGACAGTACACTCGTTTCTCTGTCATGTGATAAGGAAACGACGATGAAAAAAATACTGCTACTAAACGGTAATCCCAAAACCAAAAGCTTGTGCCACGCTATCACCACAAGTTATGAACGAGCTGCAAGCACCCAACATCAAGTACGCAGAATGGATCTTAGTGAAATGCACTTTGAAATCAATTTGATGTATGGTTATGAAGCGAGCCAACCATTAGAGCCATGCCTTAAGCAATTCCAAGAGAACTTACTGTGGGCGCAGCACATTGTGATAGTAAGCCCAATTTGGTGGCTGGCGTTACCAGCCAAGCTCAAAGGGCTAATAGATAGAACATTACTTCCAGGCTTTGCTTTTAAATACAGTGAGGCCGGCACTGAAATTGAAAAGCTTCTACCGCATAAAACCGCAAGAGTCATTCTCACCTCAGACACGCCGCAAACTTATTTGCAAGAAGTTGCTGCTGGGCTTATGGCTCAACTAGAACATGGGACACTAGGATTTTGTGGTATAGAGCCAACTCAACATACGCTATTTGGCCCTGCGCACTTAGCAACGCCTGAGGTAATTGATAACTGGCTGAGTGAAGTGACAAGTCTAGCCGTGCGGGGTGAGTGAATAAAAACACATAACTTCTATTGCTAAGCTTATTTTAAATCAAAATTTGCAATGCCGAATGTTGCTATCTTTTACACCAAGATGGCAACTTGGGCGGAGTGTATGCGAATTTGGAGTTTATTACTTTTTGCGTTTCCATTATTGGGAGCTGCAAATGAGCCAATTCTGCCACTTGAGCCTGCAATAGGGCTTGATGCCGATAAAGTCAGCTTGGGCAGATCACTTTTTTTTGATAAGCGGCTTTCCCGAGGAAACCAAGTCAGCTGTGCGTCATGTCACCAATTACCCAGTCATGGCGCGGATGTAAAACCCCTTTCCAGTGGCGTTAATGGCGCACTCGGTGAGCTAAAAACTCCAACTGTTTACAATGCGGCTTTAAATATTCGTCAAGCGTGGGATGGCCGTGCGCAATCGCTTTATGATCAAATCGACTCACCCATCTTAAACCCAAAAGAGCATGATATGACTTGGCCAGAAGTCGTTGCCAAGTTAAATCAAGATAAAACGCTGGTCGCGCAATTTACTAAAGTGTACTCGCAGGGCGTAACGAAACACACGATAAAAGACGCAATAGCGACTTTTGAAGGGTCGTTAATCACGCTTAATGCACCGTTTGATTTATGGCTTAAAGATAAAAGCGTAAAACTGCCTAAGTCGGCTATTGCCGGTTATGAGTTATTTAAACGGTATGGTTGCATTAGTTGTCATCAAGGACGCAATGTTGGTGGCAATATGTTTGCCAAAATGGGCACCTTTGGTGATTATTTTGGCGATAGAAATACACCAATTCAAAAAGCGGATTATGGCCGTTTTAACGTCACTGGCAATGAGCAAGATCGCTTTGTGTTCAAAGTACCGAGCTTGCGACTTGCTAGCAAACAAGCATACTTTTTTCACGATGCTAGTCATAGCAGCCTAGAATCCGCCGTTGCGACCATGGCCAAATACCAACTTGGTCGCAATATCTCAGACTCCGATATAAACAAGCTAGTTGCCTTTATTGACAGCATAGCAGGACATCACCACGAAATGGATTTGGAAAACCACGAATGAAGAATAAGGCCTTCATTAGTGTGCAAGCGTTACTGCTGTGCGCGCCAATTGCGCTGTTTGCGTATTTTTACTCGCAGCAAGAGCTCAGTAGTCAAACACACCAAGCACGAGTTACCCTGCTCTTTGAAGCCAAAAGTATTGATGCCAAACTGGATGCCGCTGTGTTACAAATGCTTAGTGCACAGCTCAATCAATATGATGAGTTAGCGCAATTAGCGCATGCAATTGATGCTTTGAATACACCACAGCGAGATGCATTATTTGCAGAAGCCACGCCTGACATTCGACAGCAATTTGATGCTTATCGTCGGCTACTCAGTAATAAAGTATTGCAAGTCGAGTCCATTAAAACTGCGGCGGCAAATATTAAAAATAGCCTGCTTTATCTTCCCGAGTTGCTAATCGAGCTGGAGCAGAGTGAGCCCGAACTGGCAACCCACGCCAATAGAATGCTTGCTAATTTAATGTTGGGTCAGCTCTACGAATTTGTCGCAGAGCCTTTAATGACCATTAACTCTGAAAGTAGCTTAGAGCAGCTTATCTATCAGCATTTTAATGTTGCCCTTGCTAACAGTGCAGAATTAAAAAAGGCAAAACAACGCTTTTTGTCTTTGCCGAGTGACCAAGCTTTTTCAGCACTTTACGCGGCATATAGCCAGCACCACAGTGAAACCATAGAAAAAACCAAGCATCAAAGTGAATTACTCTTACTGCTGACCATTGTGCTATTTTTGCTCTTGATTGTGTTTGCAAACCGGCTTTATGTGGCCAAAAATAAAATTCTGAGCACCAGCCAAACTTTGTCCGATGCCGTTGCGCGTTTAACCGAAGGCTTTGCTCTTTTTAGTCGCAGCGGCAATTTGCTGCTCTGTAACAGTGCTTGGCGTAATCATTTTGCAATTGCTGATAGCGAAAAAATGCCACGCAAACTAGAAGAGTGGCAGCAGCAGTTTGGAGAAATTTTTAACTCCGATGCCAATTTGCATCAAACCGAATCTGGCGCTTGGTTACAGGTAAAACAAACGAACACGCACAACAATGGCCAAGTGTTTGTGAGTGTTAATGTCTCCCTTTTTAAACAAGCGGAAGAAGAGCTTCGCAAGTGGGGCCATGCCATTGAGCAAAGCCCCTCCTCCATTGTGATCACCGATCCTCGTGCTCGTATTGAATACGTTAACCCTAAGTTTGAACAAGTTACTGGGTATTCACTTGAGGATGTGAAAGGACAAACACCCAAACTACTCGGCTCCAAACAAGGATTTACTGACTACAAAGCGCTGTGGCAAACCATCAAACAAGGCAAAGTCTGGCGTGGTGAGTTTTACAATCGCCGTAAGTCTGGAGATTACTATTGGGAGTATGCGTCTATTTCCCCGATTAAAAACCAACAAGGGGAAATCATTAACTTTATTGCGATCAAAGAAGATATCACTGCACAAAAAAGCGCAAGTGCACAGCTTAAAACCGCAGCGGCGGTATTTAATGCAACGCAAGAAGGGATCATGACCACCAACGCAAAACTTGAGATCACCGCGGTCAATCCTGCTTTCACCAAAATTACTGGATACGAAGAACATGAAGTGCTTGGTCAACGACCTAATATTTTAAGTTCGGGTAAGCATGACAAACATTTTTATGAGCAGATGTGGAGCACCCTCAACTCGCACGGACAGTGGGCGAGTGAGATCTGGAACAAGCGTAAAGACGGTACTTTATATCCAGAGTGGCTAGCAATCAGTGTCGTGCATGATGACAAAGGACTTGTGCAGCAATACGTTGCCATATTGTCTGATATGACCGAGCGCAAAGCACAAGAAGAGCAGATTGAATATCAAGCCTATTACGATGTGTTGACCGGACTGCCGAATAGAACGTTATTACTTGAGCGCATTGAGCAAGATATTAAACGCATGAGCCGTACTCATCATCAAAGTGCAGTGTTATTTATTGATTTAGATAGGTTTAAGCGTGTCAATGATACCATGGGTCACGAGGCCGGAGATGCCTTACTTATCTCCGTAGCCAAGCGCTTAAACGGCCTGCTGCGTAAAAGCGATACCTTGAGCCGCTTTGGTGGAGATGAATTTGTATTGTTATTGAGCCAAATTGCGCATCCGGATCATGCAGCTCAAGTAGCCGATAAAATTGTCAAAGCACTGAGCGAACCATTTGTGATCAACGGCTTTGAGGTATTTACTGGGGCAAGCATCGGGATCGCGATTTTACCAAGTGATGCAAAAGATCAAAAAGAGCTATTACGACTTGCCGATTTAGCCATGTATAAAGCAAAAGAGGCGGGGCGCAATCAGTATCACTTTTTTGCGCAAGAAATGCAGCAACAGGTGAATCGTCGAGTTGAGCTCGAGCAGCTGCTCCGAGCTGCGCTTGAACATCAGCGCTTAACCGTACATTACCAACCTATTGTCGATACGGTGTCGGGTAAATTATATGGTGTCGAGGCGCTCATGCGCTGGCCAACTGATTTCGGCCAGTATATTTCCCCTGCTGAATTTATTCCGGTCGCTGAAGAAAGCGGCCTTATTGCTCCTCTTGGTGAGTGGTTACTTGCTAAGGCATGTAATGATATTCGTAGATTAAATAAAGCGCTCGGTATGAATTGTTATTTGACGGTAAATGTCTCGAGTCAGCAGTATCGACTCGGCTTTAACGCCACTATCATTAAACAAATCATGCAGCAATCAGGCTTTCTTCCAGAGAACTTAACGCTTGAAATCACAGAAAGCATCTTACTTGAAGATGATAAAGCCGTAACCGCTTGGCTGCAAAGCTTAAGGGCAACGGGGGTCAACTTAGCAATCGACGATTTTGGCACTGGCTACTCTTCGCTTAGCTACCTGAAACGCTTCCCCATCAATATATTAAAGATAGACCGAGGTTTTATTCAAGATATAGATCAAAACCAAGATGCTGCCGTTTTGGTCAACGCGATTTTGTCGATGGCAGAGAGTTTATCGCTCAAAGTGATAGCTGAGGGCGTAGAACAACAAGGACAACTAGATTGCTTAAAAGGCTTGGGCTGTCAGTATGTACAAGGATACTTTTATGCCAAACCAATGGCGATTGAGGGATTAATTGATTGGGTTGAGCAATTTGCCATTGCATCGGAGCGAGCATCTCCTAAGTTGTGGTTGGATTGAAGTGTGTGGCTTGGGTTGTATTTGGTGAGGGTTCGTGGTGTCTGATCTTACATGCTAGCTTTTGCTCAGTTATTACAGACATATCATTCAGGACTTTTCTCCTTATATCGGAAGTTAATCTACCTCTGTTTTATTTATCCACTTCTCGTCCATTCTTTTGAACCTACATAGAGAATGAACCAAACAATGTCGCCTATGCCTATTTTTAACTCATAGCAATTATGCTCTTTGCTCGCACCATATAAGCTATCAGTACGATATCTCATACATCACTTTGGATTACTTAATACAGTTCGGTGTAATTTATCGTTTGCATGTTCAGCTCATTTGAGCCAATATGATTAGGTCATATGAGCCGAAAAAATGAGAGAGGTAGGATGGCTACAGCCCAATTAAAAAGCTTCAAGCCCAAGCGTAGTAGCAAAACAAACTTTTGGATTAGTCTTGGAATTGAAGACGCAAATATAGCGCGGACAGAAGCGGTACATCAGGGATTCAAGCCAAAGGTGTATCGCAATATTATAGAAATGACAAAGCTTTCTCAAAATGAATTTCACACCGTAACTCATATACCTGTTAGCACTATCAAGCGCCGACTTAAAAATGAAGAACGCTTTAGCACCCAAGAAAGCGACGCGATTTATAGGTTGGCTATGTTAATCAAGTTAGCTACCGAGTTATTCAATGATGAGAAAAGAGCATTAGAATGGATTCGTGAAAATGTCTATGGATTGAGTGGCAAGAGACCGCTCGATATGGTGTCAACTACGGTGGACTTTGAGATTGTAAAGGACCTTATAGGAAGAATTAAACACGGGGTTTTCTCATAATGAAGCTTTACCGCTTAACTCAAAAAAAGTTTGCGGACACGCCTTTTAGTCCCGAAGGCGCGAAGCTATATGGCGGTAGATGGAACTCTAAGGGAACAGAAGCTTTGTATTTCGCTGAATCAGAGTCGCTGTGCTCTCTAGAAGTATTTGTGCATGTAAATAATGATCCAAAGATAGTAGATCAATACGATCTTTACTGTATAGAGGTGCCGGATGAACTTATTGTAAAGCTTGACGAAGAGGATTTACCTAAAACTTGGAGAAGCATTCCTGCAGGTGAAGAAACACAGGAAATTGGTGATGAGTTTCTAAATGCAGTAAAGCCTCAATACGCTGCCCTACAGGTTCCATCAACCATTTCACCAAGAGATAAAAACTATGTTGTTAACCCGAATCACCCTGCAATGAAAGCAAGTTTTAAAAACCATGAGAAACTTGAGTTTGGATTTGATCCTCGAATTTTTAAATAGTCACGTAACACTTGCCAAAAGAATAGTTTAGTCAATACAAGTATTAATAATCTAGCTTTGTGAGGTAATAAGGTAATCTAGCCCTCAGTCGCTGATATCAAAATGTATCCTATATTTCTTATTCACCATTTTTAAACATTTTATCGGTGATTTCTTGGGTAGGCACTCACCCACCCCCCTTTTATTGAAAGGTTCTCTCCTTTGCCAACTACTCAACGCAAAATCGCAGTTAGTAAAATTAAGATCTGTAAAAGTAGGCAAAGTACATTAGTAACAATGATTGCCATTCGCTGAAATCTCAGCCCATACATCAGCCAAAAACTAAACACCAACACATACCCGATTAAAAACGTAAAGGACAAGTTGGTTGGGCCTTGGCGCTCAAGTTCGCTAAGTAGCTGGCCGAATAATGCGATAAAACCGATACCGCCGAAGAACACACCGGCGAAATCCCAGTAGGTATCTTTCGTTTGATAAAAGCCTGTCAGCCATGTTTTCATTGGCTTACTTCCTCTGATAAGTAGATATCCTGATAGTGATTGATACGGGCAACAATATGGTCATGGTAAATAGTGCAAAAACGGTTAACTACGATTACGTCACAGCCAGCGCTAAGTGCAGATCTTACCCCTTGATCTGAGTCTTCAAATGCAAGACATTTAGAGGTTGCCACTCCCAGTCGTTTGGCCGCCAATAAAAATGGCTCAGGGTGAGGCTTACCTTGCCCAACATCATCTGCGGTAATTAATATTTCAGGAATAGGTAAACCTGCTGTGGTGAGTCGTGCAACTGCATTGTGACGATTTGCAGAAGTTGCAACGGCCCACTTGCGTTGCTGCGCTTTTATTTCGCTTAAAAACGATTTAGCTCCAGGAATGGCTGTGACGGTCTGGGCAAGGTCGGCTTCTGCTTGTTCCAACAGCTCAACTTCATGCAGGCTATCTAAATGCGGAGTAAATTGTTCTATAAAGTCTTTGAAACGTGCACCTCTGCCCGTAGTTAATACCATTTCTAAATCGACATGATGTTTCTCACACCAAGGCGCGACGGCCTGTCGTACTGCAATTTCAGAATCAACAAGTGTGCCATCCATATCGAATATCAATCCCTGATAACGGTTCAGGTTGAGTGAATTAAGTGCCATTTTTACTCCTTATGATAATATTTCACGCATAAACAGGCGTTAGTTAATATTAAATCGGCTTTATCATGCATGTTTGTGCAAATAATACGCTTGTATCTCGATCTTTTTCAAGTAAAATTACGCAAAAACATGCAGGAACATGCAATGCTATTGGCAGAACGTCATCAATTCATTCTCGATCAGCTTAATTTACAAGGGCGGATCACCTCAGTGTCCTTGGCGCAAACGCTTGATGTAAGCGAAGACACAATCCGTCGGGATTTAAACAAACTGGCTGAGCTTAAGCTCCTGCGGCGTGTTCATGGTGGCGCTTTAGCGCTGCAGGATAATACTCCTGACTATATCGAGCGTTTAGATAAACCCGATACCAGTAAAATTCGTTATATTGAGCCTGCCTTAGCGATGCTCGTGCCTGGACAAACGATCGTGATTGATTCTGGCGAGACGTGCCGTTATTTGGCACAACACTTACCTAAAAATATGCCGTTGACTGTGGTTACGGGTTGTCCGCTGATCGCCAAAGAGTTGGCTTATCATTCGCTGGTGGATGTGATTTTATTGGGCGGCCCGATGTTTAAACCAGCAATGCGGGTGGTAGGCATGACGGCGATCGAAATGGTGAAACGGATCCGTTTTGATATTGTTTTTATGGGGATTTGCTCGTTCCATATTCATCACGGTTTTAGTGCAAGCTATATCGAAGAAGCGGAGATCCTCTCTGCGACTATTCGTCAAAGCGATCACACTGTGATTATGGGACCGAGTAATAAACTAGATAAAGTCGCTACTTATCAGATTGTTACAGCTAACGAAATTGACACAATTATTACTGATGAAGAAATCAATCCAAGCTTAAAAAAGCAGATTGAGTCGCTAGAGATAGCGCTGACCTTGGTCTAGGTTAATAATGAAGCCAACAAATTAATATGGATCTACTTAGCAACTAGGGTCGCCGACTGACTATTGAGCTAAGCAGCTGTATACTTAAGGCTTTAATAAGGCAAAAATGTGATTGTTATAGAAACGTTCATTTTTGAATATAGCGTGTTTTAACACCGCTTCTTGCTCAAAACCTGACTTCTCTAGTAGCTTCATTGATGCATGATTGTCGTCAAATACTGCGGCAAAGATCCGTTCAATATTGGTCTCGCTAAATACCTCTGAGGTAATGTGCAAAATGGCTTTATGAGTAATTCCTTTACGCCAATGGCTTTTTGCGAGCCAATAGCCTATTTCACCAGAGCGCTCATATTCAAACTCGCCAGGATTAACACCTATACAGCCGATAAGTTGCTGACCATCGCAAATCGCCCGAACATAGCCGTGTTTACTGCCTTCATTTACCCACCACATGGCATCTTGCTCGGTGTAAGGTTGAGGAATTTTTGTTGATAAATACCGAACGACATCGGGATCGTTCAAAATCACGACTATGTTGTCAACATCATTGGCTTGGAACGGTCTTAGCTTGAACATTGAGCTTTCTTTCAATAAATTTAAACGTAAATTCATCAATAAGTTACCATTCCCTTTCGAGGTATACAATGCGTGCTTTGTGTTGAGAAAAGCAAGCTGGGGCAGGTTGTCGTCATCGGACTTTATTTTGCGCATTTTAATTTCATTGTGTCTGGAAAAACTGTTGTTGTTGAAGGGCGCGAAGGCGGTGTGATGCGTGATGGTACGCACTGGCCTGATAATCAAATTTCATCTGGCCGTTTTTGTAGTGTGTTCGAATTCTCTGATAACTTGATCACAAGAATGCATATTTATGTTGATCCAGACTTCTCAAGCCAAGATAGTGATAGAATTTCAATATTATCGCGCTAATGTTGAGCGTTTTGATAAAGAAAAGGATAGCTGAATTATGGTTTTCTCTGAAAGTGAAAAAACACCTTACTCGCACTCAAGGGAGTTGGCCCTACGGTAATAAAGCGTTTTGAAGAAATCGGTATTTGCAGTTTGAGCGAACTTGCGACTTATGAAGTTGAAGAAATAGCTGAGCGGGTCGCTTCTATGTTGCGAACAACTTGTTGGAAAAACAGCCCACAGGCCAAAGCTGCGATCCAAGCTGCTATTACCAAAGCCAAAGAAGTAAGTTAACTGACTGGTTTATGGTGGTGTGATGTAAAGCCCCTTTACATTAAGTGGGTTAGATTTATGGGCTTGACCGCTCTATCATCCGCAAGTGAGAGTATGAATCAACCATCTTACATCGGGTTGCAACTTAAACTACAGGTTTTTTAAATCAGGGCTCCTTTGGAGCAATGAATAAGGGAGTGTTTGCAAGAAAGCTCCCTTATTATTTGTTGCTACGAATAATCAATCTGCTGCGATAAAAGTAGCTTACTTTTCGTGTTGCAGCACATTCACTAAGTAGCCAAATGGATCCCGAACATAAAAGCGGCGCACACCCCATGGCTCCGACACGGGTCCATACTCAATCTGTATTTGCTCCGCAACAACTCTATTCAAAGCGGTGTCAAGGTCGTCGACTTCTATGGATAATTGAGGCACAGGCGTTCCTGATCCCCCTTCAGATGCCACACTAATTTGTGCGATCATTTCTTCACCTGAACTAAAAGTTTTAATCCAGCCATGGTCCATGACAAGCTCAAGACCAAAGACACGTTCATAGAATACTGCGGCATCCTCTGGGTTGGGGGTGTAAATATTTGAAATAATCCGTTTTACTTTCATTAGACTAAGCTCCAAATATGTCTAAGCGTGTGCTTAAAACGTTGTCTCACCGCCCTACTGATAAGCGGCTGCTATAAAGTTGAGATCAAAACGTCCGTCCGGATCTTCTACTTTGATAAGCTCGTTAAGCGGTTTATTTTTCAGCGCTTTATTTTCAGCAAAGATGTCTAGTAATAGTGGTTTTACTTCGTTTCCGCATAGTGCCTCGGCGAGCGCTTCATGAGATAGCTTGAACAACATATCCATATTCTCGTCCTCGTCTTCAACGAGTTCTATATCTTCCCAGCTTTCGAAAATGTCTCTCAGTTTACTGACTTCTGGACAATCATCTTCAAAATCAGACAAGATGATAAACTCGTCTGAAGCAACGTTTTTATGCTGCTCGAAACGGCTGTCGGGCAGGCTGTAGATATTCCAATTTACATCGTAATGCCAAAATTCAACAGATAACGACATATGAGAATAAGTACTTTGATTTACATAAAACTTTAACTCGTTGATACGCTTTTTAATGAGCGTAATTAAAACGTTTTCGTAGGCTTCAATAAGCGTATTTTTATCAAACATAATGTATCCTAACTGCAGTCTTAAACAATAAAACTACGTGTTCCTAAATTGGTTCTCAGTATTAATTCCACTCTACTATGTAAATGTGAACTTTTGTTACTGGTGTTTGCTAAAAGGAAATTTATCCAAAACAAATCAATTTAACCATCAGTGTAGAAAAAATACCAGCCTATGCAGAGCCTGTATGGCTTTAATTTGACAGTATAGGTTTACTCAGAATAAGTTAGCTGTTTCGTTATAAAGCCACTGCACAATAGGGCCTTTGCTTTGATCTCTGCGTTGCACTATGCCCATTTCGACGACTAGAGGGTTAGGGATATGTTCGGTTGATAGCTCGAACAGTTCTCCCATGTACCACGGCGTATTGACAACATGTTCAGGTACTAATGCCCATCCAACGCCTCTAATGACTAAACCCATGATGTAATAGTAACTGTCAATGTGCCAGTGACTTGTGGATATGGCTTGTGACTGAGTATTACCAATGCGGTCGCGTATTACGAGCTGCCGATGTCGATTTAGCTCTTCAATACTCGGGGCCGGATGTTGTGCCAGCGGGTGGTGAGGGGAGCAGATCAAGATTTGTTTAAAGCTGTTTATCGAAGTGAAATCCAGCGATTCTGGCAATGGTTTTTGGTGAAATAAAATGCCTATTTCTGCCCTTTTTGCGCTCACCCATTGTGCAATATCGTCTTGGGAGCCATTAATAATGGCTAATTTTAATAGCGGAAATTGCTGAGCTAATCGTTCAAACAACGATTCAAATGCGATGATGGGCACTGCTTCATCCATGGCAACGGTGAGAGACACCTCTTCGCCACTATTAAGAGAATTGGCTCTTGATTGCAGTCGCTGACATTGCATGAGCACCGCTTCGGCTTCTTTAAACAGATCGAGACCAGCTTGATTTAACACAGGCAGCCTGGCGGAGCGGTCAAAAAGTGCAAAGCCTAGATCGGCTTCCAGATTGGCAATTGCGGTGCTGACCCGAGATTGTGCCTTTCCCAAGTATCTTGCCGCAGCTGAAAATGACCCCAACCTGACGGCGGTGACAAAGGCTTCAAGTTGATCGAGTGTCCAATGCATAATGATTAACCTATCCGAATTTCGGATGGATACTAACTTTGACCAATCTCAATTACAAGGATAATAACGGCTTTTCATGCTTAAGGATTTCATCATGCTGTTAGATTCAGCGAGCAAAACCCCCACAAAAGACGCTAACGTTACCCGCACTTTTTGGCGTTATACTATCCCTGCCGTTGTCGCAATGGTGGTCAACGGATTGTACCAAATCGTCGATGGTATTTTTATTGGTCACTACCTTGGTGCTCAGGGGTTGGCCGCAGTAAACCTTGCTTGGCCCATTATAGGGATCATTATTGGTTTTGGCGTTTTAGTCGGGATGGGATCTGGCAGTTTGCTGTCGATTTATCGTGGCGCTGGCGAAAATACAGGTGTGCAGCAGCTGATGAGCACCAGCTTTTGGCTCATCGCTATCTTGACTGTGGTTGCAATGATTGTCCTTGTATTATTCGGACCGAGTTTGCTCGAGCTTCAAGGTGCATCGGGCGAGCTTTTACATTCCAGTTTGGCCTACTTACAGGTATTGAATTGGGGTGCTGGGGTTACCATTGCGGCAGGTGCACTGCCGTTACTACTAAGAAACAACGGTAAACCAGAAATGGCAACAGCGTTGCTAATTATAGGGGCGCTCAGCAATATAGTGCTCGATTATTTTATGATTGTGAAAATGCAATGGCAACTGCCCGGTGCTGCACTTGCTACGCTGATTTCACAAGGGATAGTCGCACTTGCAGCGCTCTACTTTTTGCTCACTTCTGGTGACGAAAGTAAACCCAAAGGCGCGTTTAATCAGCCACTAGCTCTGGAAATACTAAAGCTAGGCGCTGCAGGGTTGGTGATGTTTTTATATTTTGGCTTTATCGTTGCGTTACACAACAAGCAGTTGCTGATATTTGCCAGTGAAGTTGAGGTGGCAGCTTTCGCTGTGGTTGGTTACCTTAGCGTTATTTACTATTTTATCGCAGAAGGCGTAGCGAATGGTGTCCAGCCGCCCATCAGTTATTATTATGGAGCAGGCCTTTACCAGCGCATTCACACTATGTTTAAGCTGGCACTCAAAGTGAGCTTGGGTGTTGGTGTGATGATGGTAACGATGTTTTATCTGTTTCCGAAGGATGTACTTGGGCTCTTCAGTGAGGATTTGGCTTTGCTCAACGCGGCCGAGCGTGGTTTGCAGCTGCATCTATCCACGTTATTCTTGGATGGCTTTATATTTCTTACCTCGATGTACTTTGTCGCGGTAGGCAAAGGCGGTAAAGCGTTGGCTATTTCGCTTGGAAACATGCTGGTGCAATTGCCGTTTTTATATTTATTGCCCTTCTGGTTTGGTGTTGATGGGGTGTGGCTTGCGGTACCTATCTCAAACATCACGTTAACCGTTATTATCATCCCTCTGCTTTGGCGTGATTTATATCAGTTAAAGCATGCAGATATGGAAGCTACGTCAGGTGATAAGCCGTGCGCTTAGTTGCATATTGTAGGCGCTTATTTTAAGCGCCTTCTTAGGGTTATCTTTGGCGTATGTAGTAATTTTTTACCACGCAATCTAAATATCTCACAGCATTCACATGTCTAAATTTAAGCGGTTCGTTTAATTCTCCGAATAAAGGTATTCCGCCACCTAAAATAGTTGGAATGGTCGTGATAATTAGCTCATCAATGAGATCTTGTTGAAGAAAGCTTTGTATGGTTTTTCCGCCATCAATGTAAAGGTTTTTAAAGCCCAGCTGAGCCAGTTGTTTGACGATATCTGTCAGTTCACCTCGTACAAGCGATACCTTATCTGAAAAGACTTTTGGTACCTCTTTAAGCGTATTACTTAGTACAAAAACAGGTTTATTGTATGGCCATTCGCAATCAAATCCTTGGATTGTCTCAAAGGTATTACGTCCCATGATGATGGCATCTACGCGGGCCATAAAATCGGCGAACCCCAAGTCAGAACCTTCAGGGTTGGGTAAATCGTGTAGCCAGTCTAAGCAGTTGTTTTTATCCGCGATAAAGCCGTCTAGGCTTGCCCCGATATAGACGATGTTTGCCATTTTATACTCCAATTGAACCCTAAACCATTTCAAGATAAAATAAATTCTACAATGTAGAATTTATTTTATCTTAGCGAGAGTAAACAATGAGTGTCAAGGAGAAGAAGCGTGGCCGACCGTTAGCGGAAGGTGAAGCACTAAGTCAGGAGCGGATCATACAAGCAGCCAAATTGCAGATGAAGGAAAGCAGAAAAGTGCCTAGTATTCGAGCGTTGGCGAGCAACCTAAATGTCGATGCGATGGCAATTTATCACTACTTTAAAAACAAACAGGCTTTGCTCGAAGCTTTGACCTGCTCTTTAGTCGATGAAATATATGAACCTAGCTGCGATGAACAGTGGCAAACAGAACTGCAAAAGCTCAGTGCAAGTTATTTACAGCTACTCGACGACTATCCAGGGTTGTTAACTGTGCTGCTATCAATGGACTCAGTAGGTCCAGCTGAAGTGTTTCAAACTCGATTTGAAGAAGTGACTCAAACGCTTGAATTACAAGGGCAGGCACAACAAGATGCGATTTGCTTACTGGTTGATTATCTGCATGGTTTTGCACTCGCTATGGAGTGTAACCCAGATAGAGAAGCGTTAAATGTCTCGATGACAAGCGGTGCAATTGCACTAATTTGTAAAGCGATTGAGGCTTAAGTGTCATTGCGTTGTGGCGTTGTAAAGGGGCATTACAACACATAGAGGCGAAGTACCTGTTAGGGACGCTTGAGATAACGATTGGGAGTGGTGCCGATTATTTCTTTAAAATCTCTAATAAGATGTGACTGATCGGTATAGTTCAACTGAGCAACAATGTCTGCCATTGTAGTCGCATCAGATTCAAGCAGTGCAAGCGCTTGGTGCAGGCGATACTTTCGAATTAGCCATTTGGGACTAAAACCGATGTAGTGTTGGCAAAGCCTTTGTATTTTTCGTATTGGCATGTCGCAGTGTTTAGCAAGTTGCTCAACCGTAAAAATATCGCTGTGATCTTGCAAAGTGTTGAGAATATCTTCAGCCATAGCTGCACCTGTGCTTAAGGGGGGTGTAAACGGCGTTAAAAATTGTGATAGCACTTGTACCCGCTCTGCATCGTCACTTGCCATCGTTAATGAAGAAACAAGTGAACTTGACGGCACATCGCAAAGATGCTCCCAAGAAAAGGTTTTATCGACACATGCCAAAGGGGTGATATCAAATCGCTCTACTAGGGCACCGATCCTAAATTTAACCCCTAAGATCTGCCCTTTTCCATACATTGTGTAATCGTATACTTTGCTTACAGGACCAATAATTTTTATTTCATCGGTACTTAGCAGTAAATGAAAGTTGGGATCAGGTAAGTTTCTTTGTGTATGGGTTTTATTATCCGGCAAACTCCAGTCGACAAACCAAAATTGCTCGACAAGACCTTTTAACTCTGTGCATGGGAAATACCGTCTAAGCTGGTAGTTTGGAGCGCTTTGTTGTTGGTGAAGTACGCCGTTGATTGGGCTAAGGTTAGATTTCATCGCTGCCTTGTTATGGATAGAGCTCATTGTTTGTTGTCGTGTTTTTACAATACCAATTTTAAATTGCGTGCTAGATTTAAAACAAGCTGCATGAAACTGCAGAGCAAGGTCAAACTCTTCTACTATAAAATTAAGGGAAATGCGATGCAACTAACAGGTGTGTACGAAATTACCAATTGGCAAGAAACCACAGAAAAACAATTTGATGATGGTGCTAAACTCTCAAAAGCCGTGGTGAGCCTCAGTTATGAAGGCGAAATTGAAGGCAGTAGCGAAGTTTATTATCAGCTTCACTATACCGAAGAAGGAGATGTTGAGTTTAATGGCTTTGAAGCCGTAACCGGGGGCTTTTCTGGGCAACAAGGTAAGATTGTATTGATGCACGATGGTCGTTTTAAGCACGGTAAAGCACATAGTAATTTTACGGTGGTACAGAGCGATGTTGACGCGATTGCGGTGGGTGACAAAGGGTCATTTGAGTCGACTGAGGGAAAAAAGGCAAACTACCAAATAACACATAACTGATAGCTTCAATGTTATTGCGCTAGGCTAAGTAGCGGTGTCTTCTCATGTCTAGCGTGTACAGCGCATCAACTAACTCAGCAAAGTGACTAATGACGACATCTGCTTGTTCTGCGTAGTGAGGTTTGTCATTGGGGGCAAACAAGCATGACGGCATATTGGCGTTATGTGCCGCCTCTATATCGTAGAGGTAATCGCCAACATAAACACATTGATAAGGTGGCACTTGCCAGGTCTGAGCAACTTGCAGCAGTGCGGCCGGGTCTGGTTTGGCTGGCGCGTCGTCTCTGGTTAAAATCAATGGAATTGGCAATCCCGCTGTTTTAAGCTTCAATCGCGCCGCTTTTGCAAAGTTTCTGGTCACAACGGCAAGCGGGACCCCCATTCTCGAAAGGTGCGCAACAGACTCCTTAACCCCAGGAATAACTTCACAGTGCTGTGCGTCACATAATTCATGTTGGTGGACGATGTTCATGGCCTCTTCACGCATGTAAGGTGAAGGCAATGTACTGATAAAACTGAGTAAGTCTTGCCCTACCGGACAGCCAATTTGTGCCCGAATAAGTGAGAAGTCGAGTTCAGATGTCACTAGTGTGCCATCTAGGTCAAAAATGATGCCTTTAACCGGTATCCTATCCATTTTTAATATCCTTTGGTTTCGCATGTGTACTGCGTAGCCCTACTTAAAGGTAGGTACGTAATTGAAGTTTGTAAAGATCAAGACGATGGAGTTTTGCTTTTGCGAGATGAGTGGCTCACTGAGGGTAATGGTGAGCCACTTTTTAGACTTTTCGAAGTTCTATGCGAGTTTGCGTAGTAGCCCTTGCGTGTTTTGTTTCATAGTGTTCGCCACCATAAAGTAACCAATTACAGCGACGAAAGTTGCGCCAGTTGCAGGCCCTAATAGCCAAATATAGGGGTGCAAGCGGCCATCCACATCGAATGTTTGGACTTGGATCACCAAAAGTGCAATGTCACTGACCACGGCAGCTACCAGCCCTGCTAATCCGCCAAGTAATAAAAACTCATAAAGCGTGGCGAGTTTTATCAAACGACCTTTGGCACCGAGTGTGCGCAAGATAACGATTTCTTGCATACGTTCGGCAAGGCTCGCCTGAACCTGAGAAATGAGCACCAAAGAACCGCTGATAAGCACGATACTAAGTACAAAGCTAATCGCCAGTGAGACTTGAGAAATCATCGACTGCGCCTGTTTGAGCTGACTTTGAATGTCGATCATGCTAATTGTTGGATACGCTTTCAAAAACTGACTAATAACCTTAGTGTCTGCTATTTCAAGCTTGGCGGCAGTAAAGTAAGTCACTGGGAATTGGCCGGCGATTTTATCGTTAAATATCATCACAAAGTTAGGTTTCAGCGAGCCCCAATTGACACTACGTAAACTCGTCACTTTGGCTTCAATTGTTTGGCTATTGATTAGGAAGCTAAGCGTGTCCCCCACTTTTATCCCTACCCGTTCGGCAAGCCCCTGGGCGACGGAAACTTGAAGCGCATCAGAGTCATCAAACCACTCACCATCGACTACTTCATTGCCCGCTGGCAATTCATCTAGCCAGGTAAGGTTGAGCTCTCGCCCTACCCCTTCTCGTGCATCTTCGTCTTTTTCTTCACCTTCTTGTAGTGAGACCCTGCGCGCAAATTCTTCGCCATTCAGCGCATTTACACGGCCCAAAAAGACGGGATAAAAATGTTCATGCTTGATGCCACTTTCATCGAGTTTGTTTTGCATTGGCTGAATTTCTTGTTCCATGATATTGATAAAAAACGCATTGGGTGCGTCTTCTGGAACTTGCATCTGCCAATCTGAGATCATGTCATTTTTCAGCACCACTAAAAACAACATTAATTTGATAGCCAGAGCAAAGCTAATTAGCTGTACCGCATTTGCATTGGCACGTTTTTGCAGTGTGGCAATGGCTAAAGACCAACTTGAGCCCGGGCTCAACCCTAGTTTTCTGCCCGCTGAAAATAATAGTCGTGAGATCACGTATAGCACGGCCATGAGTAGCAAGGTTGCGCCGAATAAAATCGCGGTGATCTTAATATCGCGACTAAATAGCCACATTAACCCAAAAATAGTTAACACTGAAAGCGCCATATGAATTCGGCTAATCGCGATGGTGTCTCCAAGGTTGCGTCTTAGGACGCGCAGCGGCGGGATATCAAATAAATCTAATAGTGGTTTTAATGAAAACATCATTGCGCATACCACACCCACGGCAATGCTCAACAGCCAAGGCCTAAACCCTGCTTCAGGCAGGGCCGTATCCATAAAGTTAATCAGATAAGCGGCTCCTATACTTTGCAGTCCGTAACCGATAGCAAGACCGGCTACAACGGAAAAAAAGGTCACTAAAGAAAGGTGTAAAAGATAAATACGGCGGATGGTTTTGCGACTACCACCGAGCGTTTTCATCATGGCGACGGGATCATATTGGCGCTCACAATAGCGCTTTGCAGAAACCGCCATCGCTACGGCAGCGAGCATGATCCCAAATAGTCCAGCAAGGAGCAAAAAGCTCTCTGAGCGAGCTAAGTTTTCACCCAAAGGTGATTGCCTGTCTTTTATTCCCTGCCAAGATTGGTTGCTCTTGAGTTGTGGCTTGAGCCAAGTGTAGTACTCTCCCAGCTGCTGCTCTGAGCCCGAAAATAGTAGGCGGTAAAATACTCGGCTTCCGGGTTGAATGGCTTTAGTCACTGCAATATCATCATAATTAATAAGGACGCGTTTGTTCCCCGCCAGCGAGAAGAACGGGGCATCAGGCTCGCTAATGAGCACCTTACTCACGGTAAACTGCCCTGCCCCTATTTCTACCACGTCGCCAATTTTAAGGCCAAGGGAATAAAACAAGCCTTCGCTGAGCCATACATTGCCCTTTTTCGGAGCGGCTTGAACTTGGTAATTCTCGCCATTAAGGCTGTCTCTTAAAGTAAGCTTACCTCTAAGTGGATATGTCTCTGTCACCGCTTTTAGCGCGCCAAGTATTAACTCATCGTTGGCAAATAACATCGAGTCAAAATATACTTGCTTGGCGGTATTTAAGCCAAACTCTCGTGCTGTGGTTAGTACTCGGTCGTCGAAATCATGATTGCTTGAAAGCCGCCTGTCAGCAGCAATAAAATCTGCGGATTTTTGTTCTAGATTCAAACGGATCCGCTCGGTAATGGAAGACAAGCTAAACACTGTCAATACTGCAAGCGCAATTGCAGCTAGAATGATGGTGAGCTCGCCTCGTCTAAATTCCCTAGAGAATACAGTAAGTGCTAACTTAAACCACATTGACGGCCGCTCCTTGTTTTATTACTTCTAGTTTTCCAGCTTCAATATGAATGATGCGATCACACTGTTGAGCGAGTTGCTCATCATGGGTAACAAGCACCAAAGTGGTGCCATTCTCTTTGTTTAGGTCAAACAGCAAACGCTCGATAAGATGGCCGTTTTTACTGTCTAAATTGGCCGATGGCTCGTCGGCGAATAAGATTTTGGGTTTGCCAACAAAGGCTCTGGCGATGGCCACTCGTTGCTGTTCGCCACCCGAAAGTTGTGAAGGGTAGTGCGTTAGACGATGAGACAAGCCAACCTTTTCTAATAACTCTGTCGCTTGATTTTTTGCACCTTTGTCCCCAGCTAATTCAGCAGGAAGCATCACATTTTCAAGCGCCGTTAAGCTTTGCACTAACATAAATGACTGAAATACGAAGCCGACTTTTTCTGCTCGCAGTTGAGCTCGAGCTTCTTCATCCATTTTTTGTAATGATTCGCCATCTAAATGAACTTCTCCTTTGGATGCGATATCTAAGCCGGCAAGCAAACTAAGTAAGGTTGACTTACCAGAGCCAGAAGCGCCAACGATTGCCACGGACTCACCTGACTTGACAGTGAAATCGATATCACTAAGGATAGTGAGATTACCTTCGACGGTAGAGACCTGTTTAGTAAGGCCTTTTACTTGGATCATATTTAACTGAGAAAGCACTGACATGAAGTACTATTTCCTAAAGTTGTTGTTCATACTTGTTATTGTAATGACGCCGTTAAGCGCAAATGCCAAGCAAAAACTCATGATAGTTGGTGATAGCTTAAGCGCCGCTTATGGCCTGAAACAAGATGATGGTTGGGTTAAATTGTTACAAAATAAATACGAAACAGAACAAAATCCGATCGAAATTATCAATGTTAGCGTTAGCGGTCAAACAACAGGTAATGCTGTGGCAAAAATAAATCAGCAATTGAAAACGATTTCGCCTACTCATGTATTAATCGAGTTGGGCGGTAATGATGGCTTGCGCGGTTTCCCTGTAAAAAGGTTAAAGGTAAATCTCACACAGCTGGTGCAATCTAGTCAACAAGCAGGCGCCAACGTTGCCGTAATGGAAATCCAAATACCTCCTAACTTAGGTCCACGTTATACCAGTATGTTTACCGAGAGCTACCAACAAGTGACAGAGCAAACCGGTAGCTACCTAATGCCCTACTTTATGTTAGAAGTGGCGGACAAACCGGAGTTAATGCAAAACGATAACCTACACCCAAACAAAGAAGCACAACCTCTAATCCGCGACTTTATGTATAAAGAAATAAATCAATGGCTGGCAAAGTAAGCACGAAAAAAACCCGCTAAGAGCGCGGGTTTGGGTGTGTTTTAGTTTGAAACTTGAACGTAAAGCGATTACTTGAAGTTTGCGATGCTCGTTTTAGTCGCATCTACCGTTTTCCAAGCATATGATTGACCAACTACACCATAAGGTACACCGCCAAGAGACCAGTTCGGGTTAGCGAAGTAGTCGTACTGTGTTGCATTACCAAATACATGTGGATAAGCCATGATACTAGCGAAGTTGTCTTGTACGCCGTGGCCCATGCCATCAACGTATACACCACCGCTGGTGTCACCTTGTTTGCGTGAATGCGCTAGACCTTGGTTGTGACCAAGCTCATGAACAAATGTGGTTGCACCACAATCGATACCTGTAATGCTGAACATACGGTTGCTCATGCTTGAATATAGGTTGCCATTGCTACCTTGACCTACCCAAGCTAGACCACATGTGATGTAGTTACCATTGCGCTCACCTGTACCAAGTACTGCAACCATATCTGCACGCCAAGTATTACGTAGGTTAGCTACATAGCTGCTGTTAGTCACAGAATCTAACCAAGCACTCGTTGGTGTGATGTTGTAGTTACCTAAGTTTTGCGTACCTGCAAGGCGTAGTTGCAGATCGATACCATTTTGGCTGTAAACTTGGTTTGTAAACGCAATCAACTGATTGATTTTAGTATTAATGTTTGATGTAGCAGCCGCTGACTGATCAGTATAAAGAATGCCGATATCAACGGTGACTGCTGATGCGCTTGCAGATAGAGCGAGTGCTGTTGCCAGCGATGCTGCCTTTACTGTTGTATTCATTGTTTTTCCTTTCTTTTAGTTAACGTTACTTTTGGGTTGAAAAATATCTTCCTTCACAGAAACTGAGTTATGTTTTGTTTCATCATGACTATCATGCGGATGCAGTTCTTCTTCTTTGTGAGAACGATATAAGTCTCGCTTGGCTGCGATCCAGCCAAATTGGTCTTTTGACTCGAATACATAGTTGCCGCTTGGTGCGGTGAGTTGGCCATATACGGCGTCTTTGCCTACCGTCAAAACGGTGGTATGGAAACGACCATCAGCACCAGTGACCTTACCAAAGACGCTTTTATCGCCGTTTTCTGCCAAGGATATGCCGGTCACTTCTGCTACAAATGACTCTTGTGTTTGCGGAATAAGCAATTCAAAGTTATCGCCGCCTTCTAATTTTCTGAGTGTAGGTAAGTCAAATTCAATATAAGCTTCATTGTTTAAGTCTTGTGGTAAAACCTTTGCGGCTGACAGCACGGCTTTTGCTTTATTCGATACCTTATTCACCGCATAAAAGTCGCTACTTTTTTGTATTGGCGCTGCTGTAGTGATGGCTTGCTTAGAACCTTGTTCAAGCGTGTCAAGCTCTAGGGTCGCCTTCGACTCATCTTCTGTGTTGTTCGAAACTTGAATTACATTTGCATGTGAAAGTTGAGCTTCAGGCATCATTTTCCAAAAAGCAATTCCAATAAAACCAACAAGTAATGCAACAATGAGCAATCGCATAATCCACCACGAATACGTTAATAAGTGGTGAAATACTATTCATTTTGCGGGTTTGTGATCAACTTTAAATTTACCAAACGTTTTCATTTGTATTCATTAAAATTAAATATCTTCATGATATATATGTATAAATTTCATTAACAAATCTTTACAATGTGGTGTGGTTAAATGTGTTAAGCAGTGGGGTTGTCAAACTAATGTAACTAAAGTGTGTTTTTTGAAAGTGATTGATTAAATTGACTTTATTTTTTCAATTAGTGGCATTATTTATCTGTTAGTCTCTATCTAGTTGATTTGTATATTTAAAGTTTTCAGCTTTAGTTGACGCTTTTATTCATAGTCCTGATGCGTGTTCAGGGTATTTTGCCATTTGTTTTGAAAACTGTTGTTTGACTTGGTGAAGTAACTGATCTGGAGTGAGCTCTGTAGTATTGTTAATCGCCGGCATAACAACAAAAGTTTTACTACGGTAGTCTATTGCCATAGGCACAATGGGGACTTCGGCGGATTGTGTGATGTAGATAAAACCTTTTTTCCATTCTGAGGTGTATTTACGAGTCCCTTCTGGGGCTAAGCCCAAAATTAATTTGTCGTTGGCATTGAAGATATCGCGAACCTGCGTGACCATACCATGAGGTGTATCTCGCCTAACCGGAATACCGCCCCATTTGCGTAATAGCCAGCCAAATGGTGGGATAAAAATGGTGTGCTTGCCTAAAAAACGAATTTCAACATCAAGTGCAAGCTTGACAGCAATGCCAATAAAGAAATCCCAGTTTGATGTATGCGGCGCGACGGCTGCTACGAATTTGTCTTCACTTGGGAAAGTGCCAGCTATCCTCCATCCCATCATCTTAAGCATCAAGTTTCCAAGCTTTCGACCAATAGGGCTGTTCGAGCGTGGGATATTAGGTGGAATATTGATCAAGGTAATGGCCTTCTTTGTTTTTGTTATTTATTGGTGGTGAATTTATTTTAGTAGACAGTTTTGGGGCTTGTTGACCTTTGCTGCAAAAACAAAATTGAAAGATAAGCAGGCCATAAGTACCAAACGCAGGCGTGCGATGCCATCATATAAAATGAACTACTGATTAGGCAGAGAAATCTACAAAAGCATCATTGAACTAATATAGATCCCTTACTGCTGTATCCCAGCCCCAGATTAATTAACCAAAGCCGATAATTCAAGTTTCAATAGCTTGTCGCTCTGAGCTAGGTTTAGTTGGGGGATATGCACTGGTGGATAGGTTGCCAAGTATATTTGGGGTTAAACAGGGTATCCCTTGTGTGGCCACTCAAGTTTGGGTTTTGCAGTTTCAATGCTTTTCTCTCTTCAAATTTAGCTTTTGCAATGGCTTCACGAGTAATTGGGTGATTGAAAAACAGTTTATCAAAAGAGCCGTCTTCTATTGCTTTGTTGAGGCCATAGGTAAGGCGCTCCTTGAGTCGACGATTGTTTTTATTAACGAAAAAATACATGGCGGCGGGATAACAAAACGCGAACTTGGACTCTACCACTGCACTATTCATACTTTGTAACTCCGTCCATGGTTCGTGAAGCGCACGAGGAAAGAGCTCAAAGCGCTTTTCTTCTAGCATTTTAGGTAATAGAGCTGCCATGCTAGTAACCACAACAAAGCCATTTTTTTCGTAGATTGAGGTATCAGGCCAATCGATACCACTGCCAAGCGTGAAGCTCATTAATTGGGCGGGTGAGTTAAGTAGGGAGAGTCTTTCCTCGGTATCTTTATGGATAAGAAATAAACGCGCCCCCATCATCCCTTTTAATAACGGCACATATACCGTCGCTAAACTTTTTTCCCTTTGGATTGACGTCATGCTCCAGTGAACATCTAAAAGTTTCCCTTGCTCCAAAATTTCTAAGGTGCGTCCTTGGGGGGTGTGATCGAAAGAGTTTTCAATGAGTTGGTAAGCGCCGTATTTATCGCGGCTCTTATTTAAAGCCAGTCTTAACAACGCGATGTAGTAGTCTTGTTTGGGATCGGCAAATTCTTTAGAGATGTTATAGCGCACAAGATCGCTTGCACAGACGCTATATGACGTTAGTAATATGAAGGTTAAAACCAGCTTTATTGAGGCTATCATTCCTTTTCCTCGTCGCGCGTTCACAATGTATGCTTTAACTCTAGCGCAGAACGTGAGTTGATAAAGTAAAAAAGACACCGAAGTGCCTTTTTACTTTAGCGAGTTAGATAACCTAAAACGTGACGCTTAGCCAATCATCATTGCCATCAAAGTGCAGCGACCTGACTTTTCCTTTGCCTTCGAAGTTTACTAAATTGACTTGTTCTGACCACACATCTCTGAGTGCATTGTGACGCATTTTAAGCTCTGTTATTGGTGAGAACAGCGGGGTTTCTTGATATACCCAAAAGAATTGGCCATCGATTTCCGCACCAACCAAATTTAAAGGCAGAACTTTCCCTGCGCCTGTTTTTATTTCAACGTGCTTACTGACATAATCCGCAAAGCTTGCTCTATCTGCAGCATTGTTAAAGATGTCGGCATTGTGACTCAGTAGGCTCTCTATCGCATGCTCAGTATCATGGAGATAAAATCTGTGCATGATCTCGATATTGCCACTGCGTTCGTTAAATAAAACAGTGGTGATCGCTGCTTTTAATTGGTGCGCCTGACAAAGCGGCGAAATCAGCACAAATAAACAGGCTAAGCGCCAGGTTTTCATTAGTTATCCTTTTTCTCTTCGAATGGTTTTAGCTCGGCTTTCACGTCTTGCATGATATCGCGATACACTTTACCTTCACGCTCTTTCTTTTTATAGAGTTCGAGGCGGGATTCTATAATGCGCCTTGGGTAATGGTTATTCTCGATATCAACGTCAGCAGTTTCCCATCGCGGATCAACAGTCACGGATGCAAGCGGCTTATCTTTATCTGTAATAATTAGCTTGCTGACGTTACGGGCATTGCGACGCCAAATCTCGGCAGGGATAGTTCGCTCTTCTTTGCTACCATCTTGGTACGTGAGCTCAAGTAAGATTGGCATCACGAGTCCACCGACATTACTAAACTTAAGCACATAATAGTTTTTGTCTTCTTTTACCGCGCGCTCAAGGGTACGTTTTTCCCAAGGTTTGAGCTCAGATAAAAACTCACGATACTCATTTCGTTCTTCATTGGTTACCGTAAACTGGTCATTACTATCGTAAAAGTCTGTTATGTCTTGGTTTTTATCAATCCAAAGTGCGCGCCCTTGTTCTTGATTGCGTTTGACGAATAACGACATTGGTTTGTTCTTTTCAAACTCACGTAGGCGGCCAAAATCGATGTCTGGGTTTTTGGTATCTAACCGCAATTGATAGATTTTATCTAATGAGATATCGACATGATCAGTGCTGTAAAACCAGCCGCGCCAGAACCAATCTAAATCGACCCCAGAAGCTTCCTCCATCGTTCTAAAGAAGTCGGCAGGCGTTGGACGTTTATATTTCCAGCGTAAGGCATATTCTTTAAATGCAAAATCGAATAGCTCACGGCCTAAAATCACCTCGCGCAGAATGTTAAGAGCCGCAGCAGGCTTAGTGTAGGCATTTGGACCGAGATGCAATACGCTGTCTGATTGCGTCATGATTGGAGACTGATCTTCAGATTTCATGTAGGCAGCAACATCTCTTGGCTCTACGCCCCAAGGAATGGTGGGATCCCATTCGCGGCCGGCAACGCCATCTAAAAAGCTATTGAGGCCCTCATCCATCCATGTCCATTGGCGCTCGTCTGAGTTGACTATCATGGGGAAGTAGATATGCCCCACTTCGTGAATGACAACGCCGATTAAAAAACGTTTCTCGGCCAGTGAATAGGTGCGAGAGCCATCATCTTGCAATTTCGTACGCGGACCATTGAAAGTGATCATCGGATATTCCATCCCACCGACAGGACCATTTACCGACTGAGCGGTTGGATAGGGGTAATCAAACGAGAAGCGTGAATAGACTTCCATGGTATGAATAACGGCTTCGGTGGAGTATTTTTTCCACAAGTCACCCCCCTCTTTGGGGAAAAATGACATGGCCATCACGAGAGGCTGCTCGTCACCACCTTGCTGATAGCCTTTAGCATCCCACATAAATTTACGTGATGAAGCCCACGCAAAATCGCGCACATTCTTGGCCTTAAAGCGCCACGTTTTTGTGTCATCTGTGCCGGCTTTTTCGTTTTCTAGCGCTTCTTCTTCAGTAACGACAAATACCGGGCGTTTTGCTGTTTTTGCTTGCGCTAGTCTGTCACGCTGGGTTTTGCTCAGAACTTGCTTTGGGTTATCTAACTCACCGGTTGCAGAAACGATATGATCGGCCGGCACCGTGATTTCAACGTCGTAGTCACCAAATTCGAGCGTGAACTCACCACTGCCAAGAAACGCCTTATTGGTCCAAGCTTCATAATCTGTATACGCCGTTAGACGAGGGAACCATTGCGCGAGCAAAAAGATGTCATTACCATCTTTTTCAAAGTGCTCATAACCCGAACGTGCGCCAACCGCATCTTCTTCAACAATATTAAAGGCGAAGTCCATGCTAAATTGCAGATCTTTACCTGATTTGAGCGGTTCGTTTAGGTCAACACGCATCATGGTATCAACAATCGTGACCTTGAGCGGTTTACCGCGACCATCCTTGACATTATTGATGACAAAACCAAGCTCAGTGTCATCCATAAACTGCTGGCGTCTGAGTTGATTTAGTGAAATTTTTGCATGTTTTGTAACCGGATTACTCTGTAATTCGTTCCCGAAAGTTGCAGTTCGTTCAGCGATTGAATCGTTTTTGAAGATATTTTGGTCTAATTGTAGCCATAAATATTTGAGGGTGTGAGGAGAGTTATTTTTGTAATTTATGGTCTGCGTAGCGGTTAATCTTTTGGCTTTCTCGTCCAAATTTACATCAATATCATAATCCACCTTTTGTTGCCAATAACGCTCTCCGGGCTCACCGGCTGCGCTGCGGTAGATATTTGGGGTCGGTAAAGTCTCGTCTAATTGGCGAAACTTATCTTCAAAATGCCCTTTGGTTTGTGAAATGGCGCTGGCGTGTGCGACACCGGATAGCGCGAGTGCAACCAATAAAGGCATAGCTGGTGTTGATTTTTTCATTGTTATTTCCCGTTTTATCATGCCAAGGCATTGACCGATAAACATTTTTATTTCAGTTTTTTGCTCTGAGTGAGTAGAGGGGATTTACATGGTGACAAAGGAAGACAAATAAAACCTTCTACGTGTCAATAAACTGACAAATAAAAACACATAAATCAAAGTTTTGAGATAAAGTAACAAGATTTGGACACGACTGAAATGAGACTGTTTTGAGTGTTTTTTAATCTGTTGTTTTTGATAGAAAAAATACAGTGGTCTAAAAAATTAATTTGTATGCCAAAAAGGTATTTTGCTGGGTTATTGTGTACATTTTATAAATAAATAAAGAAAACAAAATTAGTTGTTGATATTGACCCAAGTTTGTCTTTAAAATCGCGCACTTTACAATCTCTGGGTAAAACTGGCGTTAGTTTTGCTCTGTACTAAATACCCGTTTAGCGAATCGAATGTGGTGGGCAGTATGGATTTCTACATACTAAAAAAACAAGAGAAGTTTGTTGCAATTCCTGCAGACGAACAAAACTGTAAAGATTATTTAGATGACGGCTATTTTTATGTTGATAAAGTAGCTGCCTGTAACGAGAAATCGGCGATTAAACGCGTGCAAGATAAGCATAGTCGTGTTTTCAAGTTACCTGCTAAATTCTTTTTACTAGCATTACCTATAATCATTTTTGCTTGGTGGCAGTTGACTCACTAAGCTGTTAAAGCGTCAATATTCACAAGACGAATATTGCTCGACGATGCTATATTAGCGTTTCTATAGGAAAAGGAACGCTAAATGAAGGTTTTACACACGTCTGACTGGCACTTAGGGCAATCGTTTTACGAGCATGATCGCAGTGAAGAGCATCAGCTGTTTTTAGACTGGCTATGCGATGCGCTGGTTGAACGGCAAGTCGATGTACTGTTGATCAGCGGTGATATTTTTCATACCGCAACACCGCCCGCCAGTGCTGAAAAGCAACTGTATACCTTTATCCAAAAAGCATCTCAACTGTGCCCTCAGCTGCACATTATTCTGATTGCAGGCAACCACGATTCCGCTAATCGCATTGAAACCGCAAAACCACTCTTAACCTTATTCAACACCCATGTTATTGGACGCTTTAACAAACAAGCGCCTGAACAAGTTGTTATCGATTTACCCATCGCCGCGCAGCATATGCATGTTGTGGCAATGCCATTTTTGCGCAGTGCTGATTTACCAAAACCGCTAGCTGACGAGTTTGACTATCAAACCGGGGTACAATTAGCTTATCAGCATGCGCTAAGCACGATAGAAGAAGTGAAAGGTCCTATTGTGCTAATGGGGCATCTGCACGCCAAGGGGGGAACGATTTCTGAAGATTCTGAGCGTAACCTCAACATTGGCGGTTTTGATGCGGTATCTGCAGGCGTGTTTGGCGAGCAGTTTGACTATGTTGCGTTAGGTCATTTACATAAAGCGCAAACCGTCGCTAAGCAAAGCGCTATCAGATACTGCGGCACACCTTTGCCAATGTCATTTTCCGAACGCAATTATAAGCATCAGGTATTGCTCGCTGAATTTAATGAGCAAGGTCTGATCGATGTAAACCCCCTTTACGTTCCCCGTTTTAAAGATGTGCTATATATCCCTGAAAATGGTGCAAAGCGCTTGACTGAATTATGCGAAGCTATCGCGGCGCAGGATTTTAGCAAGTTCGATAGCGCTCCCTATATTCGCTTAAAATTATCTGCAGCGGAAACCAATAGCCGCTTTCGAGCTGAGATTGATGAAGCGCTAAAAGGAAAGGATATTAAGTTTTGTGGTATTGAGCGGGTGTCTAAAGGCGCAGCCGCCAGTGAGTGGTTGTTTGAAGATTTGGGCAAAGTTGAATCGTTATCGCCCAATACCTTGTTGGATATTGCCTATCGCGAAATTGAACCTGAGCAGGAAAAAGCACCCGCGACATTGCATGAAAAATTAGCAGAAGTGATCGCGAGCATGGAGGAGTAGTGCAATGAAACTTGAAAAAATATTAATCACCAACCTTGCCTCTATAGAAAGTGCTGAAGTCGACTTTACTGCGGCACCACTCAAAGACACCGGTCTTTATGCCATTACTGGTGATACAGGGGCGGGAAAAAGCACTTTACTGGATGCGGTTTGTCTCGCGTTTTATGGCAAAACCGCACGGTTAAAATCGGACGACAAAGAGAGAGTTGCCTTTAATGGCGATAACATTAAATTAAATGACCCGCGAAACTTATTGCGTCGGGGCTGTGTTGCAGCATCTGCGAGCGTGGTTTTTATTGCTCAAGATAGCAAGCGTTATCAAGCTACCTGGTCGGTAAAACGCGCTAGAAAAAGCCCTAAAGGAAATTTAAAAGACGCTACAATTGAGTTGTTCAGCCTACCAGATATGACCCTAGTCTGTGAGAAGAAAAAAGAAACGGGACAAAAAATCGAACAGCTAGTCGGGCTTAACTTTGAACAGTTTACTCGGGCCGTGCTGCTTGCTCAGCATGAGTTCTCCGCGTTTTTGAAGGCAGGGGGAGATGAACGGGCTCAGTTACTAGAATGTCTTACGGGTACCGAAAAGTTCAGCAATATCGGTAAAGCGGTTTTTGAAGCGCACAAACAAAAGAAAATTGAGCTGCAATCTCTGCAAGATAGGCTAGGTCAAATTGTGCTTTTGTCACCAGATCAGCTTGCCGAACTTGAAGCACAGAAGTTGGCGTTGATTGAAACAAGAAATCGACAACAAGAAACAAGCACAAAGCTGCAAGCTCAGCTGCAATGGCTCGCGGATGTCGAGCTAAGAAAGCAAAAAATAGCTGAGGTGGAACACACGCTAAAAACGCTTGAGCAGCAAATAGCAGAGGGAAAGCCACAGCAGGAATATGCGCAGCAAGTCTTAAAAGCCAATGAGATGCGTGATAACCGTGAGCAGCATGAGCTGGCGGATAAACGCGTTGCGCAGCTATCTCAAGAGCAGCTAGCACTGCAGCAACAAGATTTTGCATCCGCTATTGCAACGCTAAAAGCAAAACAGCAGCAACTTGAACAGCAGCTTATTACGCAGCAAGCCAATTTTGTAAAGTTAGAACCAAGCTTTAATACCATTCGTATATTGGATGAAAAGCTGAGCCTACACAAAGCGCAAGAACGAGAAACTAAGCCCTATCTCGACAAGCACGCCAATCTTATCGCGCAACATGAAGCTGCAATACAGAAGTATCAAGTGCAACAAGGCGAGATCGCTACTGAATTAAAGCAGCTAGAGCATGAGCAAGCGAACTTGCACTCAGTTAGCAATATTGCCGGGCAATGGAGCGTGGTTCAGCCTCAATTCGATGATCTGCAAAAGTACCAACAACAACGTAACGATCATGAAACCCAGTTGCAAAAATTACCGAGCGAACAGCAAGCGCTAGGTACACAATTGAGCAAACATGAGGCTGAGGTACAGCATCTACAAAAGGTTTACGACACCGAAGCCAGCGCGCTCTCAGCGTTAAAAGAAGCACTCGCACCTTTGACTCAACAAGACCTAAATTTGGCATTGCAAAACTGGTCTCTATGCGTGCAGGCCTATCGTAGTATCGAAGAAGGGGATGCCTTGCTGCATCAGTTACGATCGCAACAAACTCAACAACATATTGGCTTGGAAAGGCTTGAGATACTGATCCGAGATACCAAGCAGCAAGACGAGTTGTCTAAGCAGCGCCTAGCCCTAACTCGTGATAACTTGGAGCAAGTGCAGTTACGCGCAAGTGAGCGGATCAGCGATTTACGCTCTCAACTGCGGGCAGGGCAAGAATGCATGGTGTGTGGCTCAAAAGAACATCCTTATGGTGTGGAGCACATCGATGCCCACTGGGAACAGCTACTATCGGATTTTCGGTCTCAGTATCAAGCTGCTGAGCAAGCTCGTGAACAAGTGTTGCAGCGTTATAATCAACAAGTCGGTGAAAAGGAGCGTGAGAATGCGCTATGGCAGTCAGTCACTCAGGAAATTGCTCACTGCACTAAGCAAATAAATGAGAATCGCGCTCGACTAGATGCATTGAGCGATGAGTATAAAGTTGGCAGCGCTGAGCAAGCTGAATTGCAACTCGTGAGTATTCAGTCACGGCTAAATGAACTATCAAAGTTACGCAATAATATCGACCGCCAGTGGCAATCGGTTCAGCAGGCACAACAACACCTCGAGCAGGCTAAACATAAAGGGCAGGCACTTCAGCAGCAGCACCATGATTTAGGCAATCATATTGCCTTTTTGCGAACCGAATATGAGCAGCTATCACAGACAGCAGACGCCTTACGCAATCGACTTGAAGCGTTAATTTCCGATAAGTCGTGGTGGCAAAACTTTGATTCATCTCCTCAAGCTGCCATTAGCCAACTTAAAACGGGGGTGCAAACTTGGCTAAAAACCACCGAGCGTACAGATGCGTTAACGGCGAATAAAGTTCAGCTTGAGCATCAATTACATCTTGTCAGTCAACAAAAACAAGATGAGGCGCAGCGGCTTGAAGAATTAGAACATACGCTTTTACAACATCAGCAGAATATTGAACGCCTCAATCGCGAACGTGCTGAATACTTACCACAGCAGCACACCAGATTGGATGATTGGATTGCAGAGCTGAAGCAGCAAGAACAGCAAAGCCGAGAGCAGATCACACAAACCCAGTTGGCGCTGAGCCAAACCGAAGCACAGCGTGAAAAGACCCAACACAGTCTGACGCAGCTAGAAAAGCAAATTGCCGAGCAAACATCGCGGTTGCAGCAACTTGATGCGCGCTTTGAACAATGGCTGCTCGACCAGCAAGGGCAGCTAAACAAAGTAAAAGTATTAGCGTTACTTGAGGTTTCGTTGGATGAAGCGCGAGCGAATTTAGAAAAGTGTGCGCAAGTTCAGCAAGCCTTTCAAAACACTAAGCTGCAGCTTAGTCATCAGCGTGAAGAACTCAGCCAACTTGAAAGTAAGTATCCTGATGGGGTTGATAGTGAACACGTTAAGCAAAGTCATACCGAGACGACGCAAGCACTTGAGCAAACTCAAAATCAGTTACTACAAGTGCAAAGTGCATTAGAGGTTGATGCTCAGAATAAACAACAATTTTCTTTGCAAGCGGCAAATCTCGCTCAGTTGCAACAAGACTACGAGCAATGGCATTTGCTAGACAAGTTATTAGGCGACGCAACAGGCAAAAAATTGCGTAATTGGGCGCAAACACAAACGTTAAAAATCTTATTGCAGTATGCTAACCAGCAATTGCATACGCTTTCTAGACGTTATCTGCTTACTAATATTGAGCAATCTTTGGAAATTGCGGTTATAGATAAAGACATGGCTGACGAACAACGTAGCGTCAACACCTTATCTGGAGGAGAGTCCTTCTTGGTATCTTTATCTTTAGCACTTGGACTTGCTGCGCTTTCATCAAATAAAGTGCAAATACATTCATTATTCATTGATGAAGGGTTTGGTACGTTAGACCCCGAGACGCTAGGTGTCGCAATTGATGCACTGGATGCGTTGCAATCACAAGGCCGCAAGGTTGGCGTGATCTCGCATGTTGCTCAGATGAGCGAGCGGATCGCCACCCGTATTCATGTGAATAAACAGCCGGGAGGCTACTCATCTTTAAATTTAGTACCACAAACATAAGGAAATTTGGATGCCGACTTTTACGGGCGAAGAAGCCCAAAACTACGACTCTAGGATCACAAAACTGGTGCCAGGTTATGCGTTAATTCACCAACTTACCGGGGCACAACTGTTAGCACTTTACCCTGATAGCGCAACCATTTTGGTTGTGGGTGCAGGGACAGGCAAAGAAATTGTAGAGCTTGCTCAGTTAAATCCTAGTTGGCGGTTTATAGCGCAAGATGTATCTGCTGATATGTTGGCAATTGCAGATCAGCATTTTACTAAGTTAGGCCTTCAAGAGCGCGTGCAGATCCATCATGGTGCGATTTCACCACAGGCTTATCAAGCAGATGCGGTACTGTGCTTGCTGGTGATGCACTTTGTAAAAGATAACGGTGATAAAGCAAGCTTGTTTAAACAAATGAGTGAGCAGCTAAAGTCGGATGGGCGTCTTTTTATTGCCGACTTAGAAAAACCTGCGACAAGCTTTGAACGTGAAGCGCAGTTAATCGTTTGCAAACAACTTGGGCTGACTGATGTTGGCGAGCAACGTATGAGGGTAAATTTAGAGCATGAGTTTTACCCCGTGGATAAAATGCGCCTTGCTGAACTGCTAGACACCGCAGGTTTTGGCATTGCTAAACCTTTCTTCAAAGCCCTTGGATTTGCAGGCTTTGTGGTAGATAAACAGTAGTTTTTATCTAAATAACCTGAGCTTCGGATAAATAAGCCAGACCATATTCGGGTGTGGCTTTTCCTTTCTTACTCTTTCAAAGTAGCTTGTATTAAGTTAGTAAAATAGTGATCTATATCAAGTCAATTGCTGCTCTGCCACTGACGTCACCGCGCTCTATCTCAACCTCAAGTCATTTACTTCTAAAAAGTTAGTAAAACTCTGATCTCAATGACTATGATACGGAAGGTAGATCAGTATTTTACTTAGTAAAAATTTGATCTCTTCATAAATTGGCATACAGTTTAGTTGCCGCCTAATATCTAACCTTGTCTTATTATTTCCACTAACTTATTGATTTTTATATTACTAAGTTGGCGATAATCCAAAAATGGCGAAATGATAAGGCGCAAGTTATAGTCAATGGCGAACTCATCATCTAGCCAAATTAGATTGTTAGTAAAAACCTGATCTCTGAGCAATGATTTCGCGTAGGTGCGTCCTGCAATAATATGCCAATCGTATGTTTTTGCTGAAAAATCAGGCGTTGAGAAGAGCAGGGCTTCTTGACTTGAAGCTTGAAGTAACGCGCTATCTCGATATGACTGCCAAGTTGAATAGTTAGTAATATCGTGATCTGGTAGCCTTGCAGCAAATAAGAACTTGGCAAAAACATTGAAGATTTTCCGCCAACCATTGCCGCAATGCGCATTAATATGTTCGATCTCCCCACTCGCTAACGCACTGACTTGTATTAAATTATTATAAGGTTCTATGCGTGGTGGATGTTCAATATAAAACGCAACTTTACCCGTTGCTACACCCAAACCATGAGTTAGTATTTTTTTGCTCTGTGCTGTATTCATCATACTTTGCTGCGGTCTATTCATTTGCACGTAAGTTTAAAATAAATAAGGTGAAATTGGCATGGCAAGGTTCTGAATTAAATTTTGTTATTACTAGGTAAAAATTAAACCTGTCACTAATCTTAGTGCTTGGATACTACGTATGACATCAAGATGGAATATGGAGAACTTATATGAAAGTACCACAGTTATTTTTCACAGCGATTATAGTGCTTGCAGTTTCAGCATGCACAGGGCTGCCAGATGGCATCAAACCAGTTAAAGACTTTAATGTTGAGCGCTATACAGGCACTTGGTATGAAATCGCGCGATTAGACCATTCATTTGAAAGAGGAATGCAGAACGTCACGGCAACTTATAGCCAAAATCCCGACGGTTCAATTAAAGTCGTAAATAAGGGATATGTAACAGAGGAAGGTGAGTGGAAAGAATCGGTTGGCAAAGCTAAGTTTGTTGCAAATGATGAAATAGCGCATTTGAAAGTGTCATTTTTTGGTCCGTTTTATGGCAGTTATGTGGTATTCGAGTTAGATGAAGATTACCAGTATGCATTTGTTACCAGCTACAATCGTGATTACCTTTGGTTGCTATCTAGAGCACCTAAAGTGCCCGATTCCGTAATGAGCAAGTTTAACACTATGTCTGAACAATATGGTTTTAACACCAATGAACTTATCTATATGAGACACGATCCCGTTCAAAAAGAATAGTGTAAACCCCCTTTACACTAAAGTTCCTTTTATGGGTATTTAAACTTACTAACAGAAGGGAGGCTGTATGTGAGTTGAGTCTAAGTGTCTTATTCCTGTAGGAAATGGTTAATAAATCATTCAGTCAACTGTAACAGGAACACTTCACACTGTTGCACGCTTTACAAAAAATAATACTTAGGAACTGGAGTAACTCATGAAGCGTGTAGCATATTCTCTTATTGCAGCGGCAGTTGCAATGGCACTTACAGCCTGTGATGGTGACGATGGAGCACAAGGTCCTGCGGGTCCTCAAGGTGAGCAGGGCACTGCTGGCCAAGATGGTGCAAACGGTACTAATGGCTCAAATGGTACAAACGGCACAAATGGACAAAATGGTACTGACGGCCAGGACGGTCAAAATGGACAAGACGGCCAAAATGGTCGCGATGGTAGTTACAGCGTACCAGGCCTTGTTCGCATCGCAACCGTCCCTGCTGGTGCTGAAGTAACTGGTCTATTTCTTTCTGAAGGGGGTGACTTGTTCTTCAATGTTCAGCACCCAAATGATACCAACACAGCTACTGATAAGTTCAATAGCAAGCCATTCAATACGGGTACTGTTGGTGTACTAACCGGTGTGAACTTTAATAATTTACCTGCAAATATCCCAAGCGCGCCAGTTCCTGCTTCGACCATGGAACAACAAACCGTGATTTCTGCAATTGGTCAATATCAAATTCTAGGCCAAACAGGTGATACATTCGCAAACCTTGGCACTAAGGGGTTAGCAGGTGGTTTGGGTGTACATTACAGCATCTCAACTGGTGAAGAAATCATTAAAAATGATAACCCTGATTTCAATGGTTATATTCCAGTCGATGCAAACACAGGTTACCTATTCACAAACTGGGAAGCGTACCCAGGTGGTGTCAGTCGTTTGAAAATGAGTAAAGCGACAACGGGTAAATGGTCAATCGAAGAAGCCATGATGGTAGACTTTGACGGTGTTAAAGGCACTGCTGCTAACTGCTTTGGTTCAGTATCACCTTGGGGCACACCGCTGACTTCGGAAGAATGGATTGTCTGGTCTGAAGTTGATTCAACACAAGATCCACAGTGGAATAACCCTGCTGAAACAGGTAATGACACAATGGAAGCGTTAATGGCACCTGATTTCCCTAACCCTTATCGCTACGGTTACATTGCAGAAATCAAAAATCCTACAACCGAAACACCTGATGTTGTAAAACACTTTACAATTGGCCGTTATGAGCATGAAAACTCAGTTGTAATGCCTGACCGTCGTACTGTCTATTCATCACAAGATGATACCGGTGGCGTACTATTTAAATTTGTTGCAGATCAACCAGAAGACTTAAGTGCAGGTACCCTATACGCAGCAAAGCTAACTCAAGATGCAGGCCTTACCGATCCGGCTGTAACTGGCTTTGACATTAGCTGGGTTGAGCTTGGTAGCGGCAGTAATACACAGATTGAAACTTGGGTGGCCGAATACGACGGCATCAATGAGACTGACTATGTTGAAGGTCAAACAAGCTATCTGTCTGTTGCTGATGTAAAAGCGTGGGCAGAAGGTGCTGCAACTTATCCAACTGTTGCAAACGGTGGCGGTAAAGTAACGGCAGGTAAAGCGATGGACAACCGCGCTATCTTCCTTGAGTCTCGTCAGGCTGCACGCCAAAAAGGCGCTACGGCTGAATGGCGTAAACTTGAAGGCTTAAGCATCAACCATAACCGCGTACTTGAGGCAGTAACTGGTCAAGATGTTGTTGCCGGTGAGGTGGTAGATAAAGCCTATATGTATATCGGTATCTCGGATATCGACAACACCATGATTGATGGCGAAGGTGACATGCAGCTTTCTGCGCGTGTTAAAGATTGTGGCGGTGTATACCGTGCACATATCGATAACAACTATAATCTAACTCGTATTGAGCCGGTCGTTATGGGTGCAACTTACCGCTCGTCATTAACTGGCGCTGAGCGTTGTGACGTTAATCAGCTTTCGCAGCCTGATAACGTAATCGTAATGGAAGATGGTCGCATCATCATTGGTGAAGATGGCTTCCAAGAAAACAATACGCTTTGGCTTTATGACCCTAAAGCAAAATAATTAAGCAAGTAGCAGTGCACTGAATGGTGCGCTGCTTTTTTTTAGCAAAATTTTGGAGTCATAAAAATGAAATACGTTAGCCTAACTCTAGTGGCATTGACGAGCGTAGCCTTGTTTGGTTGTAATGATGAACAGACTCAAGGGCTAACCAATACCGCACTTATGTCGGCGCAAACTACAGCACCTTATAAACAGGGTGATGATATTCCTGCGGCCGCATTTATGCAGCACAATGAAGTCTATAACCCTGAATCAGTGATCCCACCTCAGTGTTACACCAAAACGGATGGCGTGAATAACCCTTGCTATGCCTGCCATCAATCATATGATGAAAAAAACCGACCAAACATGATGCGCGATGCCAATTTGCAAGGCGCCTATGAGTTTTCCGATCTTGGATTTAAAAACCATTGGAAAAATCTGTTTAAAGATCGTTCTGAGCTTATCAAAGGTATCTCAGATCAAGATATTACTAACTGGGTCAACCAAGATAATTACAGCCCTTTTATCGAAAAACTAAAAAATAACCCCGACTGGAAAGGTGAGATCACCCCGCTTAACAACTTGGCATATCCGGAAAAAGCCTTCGATGAGCTTGGTATAGCAAAAGACGGCAGTGGCTGGGTGGCATTCAATTATAAACCTTTCCCTAGTACTTTCTGGCCAACCAATGGTTCTACTGGGGATGTCATGATCCGCCTTGCTGACGCCTTCAGAGAAAAGGGCGAAACGTATAATCAGGACGTTTACCTTGCCAACTTAAGCCTAGTTGAAATGGCTGTAAAGGGGCTTGACGAAATATCAACGCCAGTGATTTCTGAGTCGCGAATTGGCGTAGATTTAAATGGTGATGGCAAACTCACGAAGATCACTAGCATGCTGCGCAGTGAACGTTATCTTGGTGATGCCAATACTATCGAGCTTGCTCATCAGTTATATCCACAAGATACTGAATTCTTACACACCGTTCGGTATATTGGGGTGGATGATAATGGCCAAGTATTTAATGCGCCAAGAATGAAAGAAGTGCGCTACATGAAAAAGCACAACTTTAAATCCAAGCAGTCACTCGGCGCTGCTTACTACAGAGAAGCGAAAGAAAAGTCATTCGAAAATTACCCACAAACGCTTTATTTGGGCGACCAAGGGATCAATAACAACTTCGGTTGGACGATTAACGGTTATATCGAAGACAAAAATGGTGCTCTTCGTCCGCAACATGAGCAAGAACTTGCTTTTTGTAATGGTTGTCACAAAACCATTGGTTCAACCTATGACCAAACCTTCTCGTTTGCGCGTAAAGTTGAAGGCAAACTGGGTTGGGGTTATATCAATTTAAAAGAGATGCAAGACGTACCTAACAAAGGCGAAGAGCTGGGGGAGTTCTTGACCTATATGATGCGTGTTGGCGGCGGTGATGAGTTTAGGCAAAACCAAGAGATGCTAATGCGCTGGTTTAACGAAGATGGCACGGTAAACAGCAAAAAAGTGCAGTCTGCGAAAAACCTTTATGAATTGATCACACCTTCAAAACCACGTGCGCTGGCACTGAATAAAGCCTACTTGACCATTGTCAAAGAGCAAAGTTACCTATTCGGTCGTGACGCCACTATAGTAAAAGCGCGTAATGTACTTGAACAAGTCGATGATTCTCAACAGCCTCTAGAGCCAGAGCACCGATATGTATGGGATATGCAGCTGGATTGGAATAAAGCCGAGTAAAGTATATTCAGGGTAGGACACTTCCTGCCCTGAGGTGATAAAGGCTCAAAGATAGGGGACTGGCACTGATAAGAGGTAGTTTCAAATTGAAATTGCACGCTAATCTTTTGGTAGCGGATAAGTGCATGTCTTTTCATTATTTCTGAAACTCCAAAAGCAAGTTTCTGAGGGCAATTCATTGTTTTTATTACTGCTTTAAAGTTACACTTGTTTTAAGACAGGAGTGGGTTTGAAATACGTGAAGAAGTTGCTGGTTTTTATTATTGTTACGGGGTTAGTCGTTATAACATGGTTATTTACACAAGATAACAGCATTCAGCTTACTCCGTTCGTGGGTGAAAATTCAAACTTAATCAAGGCATTACCTCAAGAAGAGCGCCTTGTTGAGAAGTCAAATGCTCAACAACCGCTTTTGCTTCATGCTCACGAGAGTTCTGATGAGCTCTACGAGCAAGCAAACAACATAAGAATATGCAGAAGAGTGCCTAAAACGCAGAGTGAACTCGACACTTGGGCTGAACGAGCGCATGCTAATGATGAGCACTATGAAATCATAGATAGTATGCATAGAAAGTTTAAAGTGTGCTTAGGCAGCGCAGATCGCGATGCCCCTTATGTTGACATGTTGATAGAAGCTGCTGAAAAGGGCTCAGATAAAGCAGTGTCTTTGCTTTGGCTACTGGGCGACTTTGAGTTGGTTGATGAGCTGAAGTTAAAAGATGTCCCAAGAGATGAACAAGTTTCGCGTCGACAAGCATTTATCGCGACTAAATATCGCTTAGCGCACAAGGTCGCACTTCAAGGTGGTGAGAATTCGATGCTAAAGCTTATCTCTGGCTTTCAACACTTAGATCCACAAACTGGTGGGCAGGATTATGTTAAGTCTCTCGCTTTTGCTTACTTTTTTGTAGAAGTGGTGAGTAACAGTGACGTATTTGGCAGAGTTGAGTGGACAATCAGAGATCTCGAGGGAAAAATGTCACCAGAAGAAATTACTCAAGCCAACGAACTGACTCGTGACTTTTTAGCGCAGCATAGAGCGCTATAGACCTTGAAGGTAAGATAAAACTCAAGCTCGGAGCAGAGCTGAGTTACTCTTCTCGCTTTTTGGATCAGAATTTAACTAACCAATAGTATTCCTTTAGCGCTTAGATCAGGATTTTACTAAGCTAGCCCGAAAACAAGACAATCAGATCATATTTTTACCAACTGATTAAGCTTATTGGGCTCATTAGATCACGATTTTACTAACCTACCTTAGTTTGAGTTAGTAAATTTGCGGTGTATATCGCCACTATTGCTGATATTTTATGCTAAATGATGTGGTTTCAAAGAGTTAACAAAGGAATGTTAGTAAAATTGTGATCTAAAAAAGGCGCCGTTAGTGGCGCCTTAGTTAAAATATGATCCAATACAGCGTACTGAGCAGCATAGCGATAATGACTAGGTAAAATAGTGATCTGAAGTAACTAGGTTTGGTCGCAAAGATAGCGATAAGTAGTAATACTGCCAAGGTCATATAACCAATAAACTCTAAGCTACCGTAGGCCCCCTGAGTTTTAAGAGCAAGTGCCAAGCTGCCGCCGAGGCAGAGCCAGCCGGCAATGGTTAATTGACTTGTTACGTTACCTTTTGGACGTGTACCAAATACTTCTTTATAGTGATTGGGTTTTGCTACTGCAAAACCCATAAACGCTAGCAGGCAAAGTAAAAACGTTAGCCATTCCATTAGGCGTTTACCTCATGCTTTGCTTGGCGCCGTGGTGTCGCTGGCGCTGGCGCTGCTTTGGTACTGCCGAGCTTTTTGGCTTGAACCAAGAAACCGAACGCGATACCAATAGGCATCACATCAAAACCAAATAATACCCACTGACCATTAATGAAATAGCTCACAATGCTGCCATCAATGGTTAGCATGTTTACGACAGGCAGTAAGCCCCACACGATAGCATTTACTTTCGCAGAGAGCAGCCACGCTAGCCTATCCGACTTAAATAGAGCAGCCAGAGTGAATACTCCCCACGTAACAAAGAACACCAGAACTTCTTTGTCTGCACGTCCCGCTAATTCCATTGGAAGCAATCGGTTTGCATAAAAGAACATCGCCGTTGCGGCTGGCAGACCCATAATGGTGCCTAAATTGAGCGACTCCACAAGCCTAAGGCCTACACCCGGCTTGTCATCACCTTTGAGCTTTTGGCGCAGTCTTTTTGCCCACATAACCGCACCAGTAGCAATCATGGCACATCCCGCTAATCCAGCAACAAAGTATAACCAACGCAAAAGCGGCTCTGCTAAACGGCCCGTGTGCAGTGCTATCATTCCGCCGTAGAGATTTTCAGCGCCAGACAGTGTCACATTGTGTGTTTTTAACAACTCACCTGATCCCGCGCTATACATCCAGCTTGGTGGATCATCCTGAACAGCACGTTGAGCATTGGCATAAAGCTTAATTGTTGCACTTGTATCCCCTGGTGATGAGATCACAATGCGGCGAAGCGGTGCGTCACCAGAGTTAGTAAAATAATGATCTAACGCTGTATTTAATGCGAGCTCCTTCAATGGTTGTCCTGTTTCAGGGATCGCAGCAAGAAAGGGGTAGCGTTCGGCTCGGAGCGTTTTTGTATCTTCAAAGCGCTGCTCAGCAGGTTGTGGCAGCAACATAAAAATAAGCGTCACTAAGCCGGTATAAGTGATCATAATATGAAACGGTAATGCCACCACGGAAGAGAGATTGTGGGCATCTAGCCAACTTCTCAGTCCTTTCCCGTTTCTAAATTGGAATAGATCTTTGAAAATGCGTTTATGGATCACCACGCCAGAAATAAGCGCAATCAGCATAAACAGAGTCGCAAAACAGACAATCCAGCGCGCGGTGATTGCGTTCATGTAGTGCAAGTCAAAATGTAGGCGGTAGAAAAAGTTACCACCTTTAGTCTCTCTAAACTCAGGAAGTGCCTCCAGCGTTACTGGGTCAAGATACTCAGAGTGACGTTTTCCACGTCTTTCCCCTTCGGCTGGCTTTTCGGAGTACATCAATAGCAGGCTTGGGCGACGCTCCGTTGGCATTTCAATACGCCAAGACTCTGCGTTTGGTGCTATATCTTGAAACCGTTCGATACTCTTTTTAACGGTTTCATTTTGTTGAGCGCTATCGTAATGAGGTAGATGATGTGTCGCAGGTTGTGCCCACAGACTGATCTCATGTCTGAAAAAACTCGCTGTACCGGCAAAAAAGATTAAAAACAGCAACCAACAAACGAGTAAACCAACCCAAGTGTGTAGCCAAGTCATACTGCGGAAAAATGACTCTCTCACAGGGAGCCTCCAAAATGCGTCAGTGCGCCGTAGAGAATACAAAGTAGTCCGATCATGCCAAGAAATACTTTTCTAAAAGAGCGGCATCCAAACACCCAAATAAAAACGATGGCGTAAAAGACGATGCCGGTTGTTAATGCATATAAAAGCGCATCTAGGCGCGGAGTAGGTAAAGTTAAAGCTAACAAAGATGAAGCCAAAACGGTCACGTAATAGCCGCCGAAAATAGCGATGAAAAAGCGTGCTAGCACTTCAGCTCTGTACAAAATAGCCTTATTGTTTGTGTTATCCCGACTAGGCATAGCACCTCTTAAAAAGACAGAAAACGTAATAGAATATTATCCAATAACTTGCATCTAAATGATAGTGATTCGTACTTGTTTTAAGTTGAGTGGAGGCGTTTTAACGACTAAGTGCTTTTGGTTCAATGGGGTTTTGAATGTGGCTATGCCATAATGACCCTTGGTGTCATTGGGTAAAATAAGTAAGGAAAGATGGATATTTTTGAACGTGTTAGGCAGTGCAAGCTGTGTGATAAAGCGCTTCCCATGGGCGCAAAACCTATCATCCAAGGCAGTTATAACGCTAAAGTCTTAATTATAGGCCAAGCGCCGGGGTTAAAAGCACATCAAACCTGCCAGCCGTTTAATGATCCAAGTGGAGATAGATTGCGAGACTGGCTGGGTGTAAGTCGAATACAGTTTTGTAACCCTGAACTCTTTGCCATTATGCCAATGGCATTTTGTTACCCTGGTAAAGGGAAATCTGGAGATTTACCACCACCTAAAATCTGCGCGCCCACGTGGCATTCTCAGGTGCTAGCTACACTCAACCACGTATCGCTGACACTACTTATTGGGCAATATGCGCAAAAATGCTACTTAACGCAATATTCATCAGTAACTGAGATGGTAAAAAATGCTGACTTTTCCAGTCAAAGTCATTTGCCATTACCTCATCCTAGCCCCCGTAATCAGATCTGGTTAAAAAAGCACGACTGGTTTGAAAAAGACAGTGTACCGCAGTTAAAGACAAGAGTTTCAGCTGCGCTATCATCTTGATAACGCGCTAATTAAGCTTTCACTTAATGCTTTAGGGTTAGGTTTAAAATCAAAGGCAATCTGATAGGTTTAAAACTAAGGAATAAAGGTCATATCAGCCAATATTTATCACCATTTAGTTGCGTAATTACGAGTATTACCTCATACTCCAGCCTGTTTACATAACAAACACTTTTTAACATTTTCAAAGGACTTGATAATGATATACAAAACTACCGGTTGGGCTGCTGTACTCCTTTCTCTCGTCGCATTTTATCCTAGTATGCAACCTGGTGCGTTTTCCGTTATAGGCTTCTACTTATGCCTGTTTTCCCTCATTATCGCAGCATTTGCGAGCCATATGGATAAACCGATTTATTTTCGCAGCGTGATCACACTGTCTCTTGTTAACATCTTGTTAGTGAATGATGGTACTCGTGCAAGCCTTTGGTTTGGCCAAAGCGACTGGGTCTATATCGGCTCTATGTACGGTATCTTTTTAGTCGTGGTGAGCATTTGTGGTTTTCTAGTGAGCCGAGACTTATTGATATCAACCTTAGAAGGCAAGGTTGAGTAAAAATTAAGTGCACAAGCAAAGCCTGTGCACTATATCAGCGGTAAAATACGCTTAACTCTTTGCGAGCGACTGGGCCACCGTTGTGGTCGGGCGACCAATCAACTGGCTGAGCGCATTACTCTGGGTTGCCAGATATCCTTGCTGTGCTTGTGCCTCGGCGTCAACCAATAACGCAGCAAACGCTGCTGGCACGCCAAGAGCAACCAAGTAGGCCAAGTATTCTTCTTCAGATACAAACTTTGCTTTTACTTCAACTTGAGTATGCTTTGACACCGCTTGTGCTAAACCTTCAATTGTAAATGCGTTATCGCCAGCCAGCTCATAGACTGAATTATCATGGCCAGAACTACTTAATACGGTTGCAGCAGCCAGTGCGTAGTCTGCACGAGCAGCACTATTGATCTGAGCTTTCGGCGCGATTGAGGTAATGGCATTATTTGCTGTAAATACAGGTACTAAATCAGTGTAGTTCTCGTTATACCATCCATTTCTCAGCATGCTATAAGCCACGCCGCTCGCTCTCAAATACGCCTCTGTTTCTTTGTGCTCTTTAGCCAGCTTTAGTGGTGAATTGTCCACATTCAAAATACTGGTATAGGCGATTAAGCGCACTTGGTTTTTCACTGCGGCGTCAATAACTGCTTTGTGTTGAGGTGTGCGGCTTCCGATCTGATTGCCTGAGATCAGCAGCAGCTTTTCAACACCTGCAAGTGCTGCATCAAGTGTATGCGGTTTGTCATAATCAGCTTGCCTTACGGTGATCCCTAAATTGGTGAGTGCCTTTCCTTTATCGAGATCTCTGACAAGAGCCACGATGTGCTTGGCTGGGATCTTTTGTGTCAAAAACTCGATAACTAATTGACCTAATTTGCCTGTTGCGCCTGTGATTGCGATCATGATGTATACCTCTTTTTAAAACGAGAATGTATTGGATGTGGCTATTATGCGTGGTAATTTTTGTTATCATAAGTGGGTTAATTCGATATGGTGAGTTCTGAAATTGAGTACAATAGACTTAAATGCACTAAAACTCTTAGCTATATTTGCAACGGTTGTGGATGTGGGAAGCTTTGCTCAAGCTGCGCGAAAGCTGGCTACTAGCCGTTCTAGAGTGAGTGAACAAGTGTCCCAGTTAGAGACCATGCTAGGCGTTCGACTACTGCAGCGTAGCACGAGGCAACTCACGCTAACGCGAGAGGGGCGTGACATTTTGGCTCAAGCGCATTCATTGCACGCTATTTTGGATGATGTTGAGGTATTGCTCGATAACAAAGAGCCTCATGGTATGGTCTCAATAACCATGACACACGACACCGCACATAAGTTTCTGTTACCAAAACTTCCTGAACTCACGGCGCGATATCCGAAAATCCAATTAAATATCATCGTTGATGATGACAAGCGCGATATAATTAACGACCAAATAGATCTCGCCATCAGGGTTGGCTTTCCTAAAGATAGCGCATTGGTTGCAAGGCAATTACATCAAGAATGTTTTAAGCTCTATGCAAGTCCTAAACTGATAGCATTGCATGGTTTACCAAGCAAAGACACACAGCTAAATCAGTTACCTTGGTTACTGTTAGAGCAGGCTAAATCAACGGGGATGACACAGTTTTATCGTGGCGGTGAAGCCGTAAACTTTACACCAACTCAAGTACATTGGTGCAATTCCCCCATGCTGTTACAACAAATGACAGTGGCAGGATTAGGAGTTGCGCAGTTATTGCCTTCTACTGTGAAGCAAGAAGTTGAGCGTGGGGAGTTACAAATGATCTGTCCAGAGTTAAGTAGCGAGCAACTGGTGTTTTCTCTCATTTATCCATCGCGTAAACAAATTCCACCTAGGACACGGGCGGTTATTGACTACCTATTGGAAGCGAATCTGTTTGGATAGCTTTAATTCTTTTTAACAGAATGATGTGTGATATTTTTACTAATTTAATTATTTTAAAGCGAACGTATACTTTCTTCCAACGGCTCATCACCGAGAGCCAATCCAATACCGTCTATATTTATCGAGGAAAGTATCATGAACCTAATTAACATCATTAAACCGAACAGTACAATGGCATCAGTATTATCTTTATTTGGCCGAGTAGGGCTATCAGCCATTTTTATACTGGCTGCGATTAATAAAATCCAATACTTCGAAGGTAATGCTGCATACATGGCTTCAAGTGGATTACCAAGCGAGCTGCTGCCATTGGTTATAGCCTTTGAATTGATAGGAGGGCTTTTCATTCTTGCGGGAGCATTTACTCAGCTGACAGCAATTGCATTTGCAGGATTTAGTATTGTCAGTGCGTTGCTGTTTCACTTTGATCTGGCCGACCAAATGCAGTTCTTAATGTTTTTTAAAAATATTGCAATGGCTGGTGGCTTTCTCGCACTTGCCGTGTCAGGTGCTGGTCAATTCAGTATCGATAGTAAGCTCGTAGAGAGTAAGTAACCTGAGCTGCGG
>NZ_MBQA01000164.1:0-3207 GCF_001709235.1 Pseudoalteromonas sp. BMB | reverse complement strand
GTTTCTCTTATTTGGCCCTGGCGATGTTCTACTTTCACATGGGTAATCCACACTATCATCGACGCTGTTTTGTTTCACTTCTGAGTTCGGCATGGGGTCAGGTGGGTCCAAAACGCTATAGTCACCAGGAAATTCTGTTCATCAATGAAGTCTACCTCATCAATGTAAATCCGGAAAAAGCTATTAAATTCTTTGTCTACTTTAGTCTATTAACTTCTGTCGCTTATAAACCACTTTGGCGTTGTATGGTTAAGCCTCACGGGTAATTAGTACGAGTTAGCTTAATGCCTCACAGCACTTCCACATCTCGCCTATCAACGTTGTAGTCTTCAACGGCCCTTCAGTTGACTCTAAGTCAAAGTGAGAACTCATCTCGAGGCCTGCTTCCCGCTTAGATGCTTTCAGCGGTTATCAGTTCCGAACGTAGCTACCGGGCAATGCAATTGGCATCACAACCCGAACACCAGCGGTTCGTCCACTCCGGTCCTCTCGTACTAGGAGCAGCCCCTCTCAATTCTCAAACGCCCACGGCAGATAGGGACCGAACTGTCTCACGACGTTCTAAACCCAGCTCGCGTACCACTTTAAATGGCGAACAGCCATACCCTTGGGACCGACTTCAGCCCCAGGATGTGATGAGCCGACATCGAGGTGCCAAACACCGCCGTCGATATGAACTCTTGGGCGGTATCAGCCTGTTATCCCCGGAGTACCTTTTATCCGTTGAGCGATGGCCCTTCCATTCAGAACCACCGGATCACTATGACCTACTTTCGTACCTGCTCGACGTGTCTGTCTCGCAGTTAAGCTTGCTTCTACCATTACACTAACCGTACGATGTCCGACCGTACTTAGCAAACCTTCGTGCTCCTCCGTTACTCTTTGGGAGGAGACCGCCCCAGTCAAACTACCCACCAGGCACTGTCCTCAACCCCGATTCAGGGGCCTAAGTTAGAACATCAACACTACAAGGGTGGTATTTCAAGGTCGGCTCCACAGAAACTAGCGTCTCTGCTTCAAAGCCTCCCACCTATCCTACACATGTAGGGTCAATGTTCAGTGCCAAGCTGTAGTAAAGGTTCACGGGGTCTTTCCGTCTAGCCGCGGGTACACAGCATCTTCACTGCGATTTCAATTTCACTGAGTCTCGGGTGGAGACAGCGTGGCCATGGTTACACCATTCGTGCAGGTCGGAACTTACCCGACAAGGAATTTCGCTACCTTAGGACCGTTATAGTTACGGCCGCCGTTTACCGGGGCTTCGATCAAGAGCTTCGCCTAAGCTAACCCCATCAATTAACCTTCCGGCACCGGGCAGGTGTCACACCGTATACGTCATCTTACGATTTTGCACAGTGCTGTGTTTTTAATAAACAGTCCCAGCCACCTGGTCACTGCGGCTCTCGTTTGCTTACAGAGCAAGTCCTTCACAAACAAGAGCGTACCTTCTCCCGAAGTTACGGTACAATTTTGCCTAGTTCCTTCACCCGAGTTCTCTCAAGCGCCTTAGTATTCTCTACCTGACCACCTGTGTCGGTTTAGGGTACGATTCAGTATGAACTGAAGCTTAGAGGCTTTTCCTGGAAGTAGGGCATCAACAACTTCACCACCTTAGTGGCTCGTCTCGACTCTCAGCCTTAGCAACCCGGATTTTCCTAAGTCACCAGCCTACAGCCTTTCACATGGACAACCAACGCCATGCTTGCCTAGCCTGCTCCGTCCCCCCATCGCATTCATACCGAGTACGGGAATATTAACCCGTTTCCCATCGACTACGCTCTTCAGCCTCGCCTTAGGGGTCGACTCACCCTACCCTGATTAACATGGGATAGGAACCCTTGGTCTTCCGGCGGAGGAGTTTTTCACTCCTCTTGTCGTTACTCATGTCAGCATTCGCACTTCTGATATGTCCAGCATGCCTCCCGGCACACCTTCAGCCACTTACAGAACGCTCCCCTACCCCGCATACTTACGTACGCAGCCGTAGCTTCGGTGGTATGTTTAGCCCCGTTACATCTTCCGCGCAGGCCGACTCGACTAGTGAGCTATTACGCTTTCTTTAAAGGGTGGCTGCTTCTAAGCCAACCTCCTAGCTGTTTTAGCCTTCCCACATCGTTTCCCACTTAACATACACTTTGGGACCTTAGCTGACGGTCTGGGTTGTTTCCCTCTCCACGACGGACGTTAGCACCCGCCGTGTGTCTCCCGGATATTACTTTACGGTATTCGGAGTTTGCAAAGGGTTGGTAAGTCGGGATGACCCCCTAGCCTTAACAGTGCTCTACCCCCGTAAGTATTCGTCCGAGGCTCTACCTAAATAGATTTCGGGGAGAACCAGCTATCTCCCGGTTTGATTAGCCTTTCACTCCTAGCCACAGGTCATCCCCTAACTTTTCAACGTTAGTGGGTTCGGTCCTCCAGTTGATGTTACTCAACCTTCAACCTGCCCATGGCTAGATCACCGGGTTTCGGGTCTATACCCTGCAACTTAAGCGCCCAGTTAAGACTCGCTTTCGCTACGGCTCCCCTAAATGGTTAACCTCGCTACAGAATATAAGTCGCTGACCCATTATACAAAAGGTACGCAGTCACCCAACAAGTAGGCTCCTACTGCTTGTACGTACACGGTTTCAGGTTCTATTTCACTCCCCTCACAGGGGTTCTTTTCGCCTTTCCCTCACGGTACTGGTTCACTATCGGTCAGTTGGGAGTATTTAGCCTTGGAGGATGGTCCCCCCATATTCAGTCAAAGTTTCACGTGCTCCGACCTACTCGATTTCACTTTAGATAAGTTTTTGTGTACGGGACTATCACCCTGTTTCGTCATGCTTTCCAGCATGTTCCACTAACTACACTAAAGCTTAAGGGCTGGTCCGATTTCGCTCGCCGCTACTTTCGGAATCTCGGTTGATTTCTTTTCCTACGGGTACTTAGATGTTTCAGTTCTCCGCGTTCGCCTCGTTAACCTATGTATTCAGTTAACGATACCTGCAAGCAGGTGGGTTTCCCCATTCGGAAATCCTAGTCTCAAGCGCCTCTTACTGGCTTGACTAGGCTTATCGCAAGTTAGTACGTCCTTCATCGCCTCCAACTGCCAAGGCATCCACCGTGTACGCTTAGTCACTTAACCATACAACCCAAAATAGTTTTAAGTTGTACTGTCAAAGACAGTTTAACTTCGCCAGAAGTTAATATTGAATACTAAAG
>NZ_MBQA01000163.1:0-83866 GCF_001709235.1 Pseudoalteromonas sp. BMB | reverse complement strand
CAGCTCATCGAGTATCAATCGCTCCGACTCTCTGAGTGGCTCATCTTCACTAAACTTTTGGCTTATCCAATTGCCTTTAAATAACTTGTGCCACCGTATCACAATCGCTTTATCCGACAGACGCTTAGCTTTTTTATCATCAACATATAAAACAATGTGGGTGTGATTACTCATCACGGCATAAGCACAGATATCAATACAAAACACGGAGCCTAACATCAGGAGCTTTTCTTCAACCCAATCCCGGCGATGTTCGTATGATTTTCCGGTAAATTTATCTTCACCGCACAGAAACGCGCGCCTTACGCAACGGGAGATACAGTGATAATATTTGGTGTCGGTTAAACTGATTTGTCTTTTACGGGCAGTAGCCATAGTTTAGTTTCCTCAATCCTTTGAGTGCAGAATTAAAGCTTAGGCGGTATCTTAGGACGGTGCAAATTAGTGGTGGGTGTCAGCGATTTATGTTTATATTGCATAGAGTATTAGTAACTTAACAAAGTGCTGAAAGAGCAGGCACAAAACACTTGGCGTGCGTACATTTTTCAATGATTATAGCCAAGCAAATTTTGTCTTTGTAACAAAGGCGAGCCCTAGGAGGAAGTAATATGAAATCGGCACTTTTAGTCGTAGATGTTCAAAATGGAGTTTTTGGTTCCACCAGTCCTCCATATTTATCTGAAAATGTAATAAGCAATATTAAACAATTATTGGGTTACGCTAGCTCATCTGAAATTGAAATTGTATTTATACAACATGAAATCCCGGGGGTGCTAGAGCCAGAAAGTGATGCTTGGCAACTGTTTTCAGATTTAACAATTAATGATTCTGGCTATAAGGTTCGCAAAAGAACTCCAGACTCGTTCCAAGATACAGGTTTAAGAGGGTATCTAAATGAAAATGGAGTTGAGCATGTGCTCATATGTGGCTATTCAACAGAGTTTTGTATAGATAGAACCGCGTTTAGTGCAGCCAATAAAGGCTATAAAGTCACTTTGATAGAGGATGCTCATACAACACACGGTAAGCCTCATTTAGATGCACCTTCGATTATTTCACACCATAATTTTACTCTGTCTAAGCATCCCAATATTGCCCTGAGTTCTACTGCAGCGTTGATTTCGGGCTAACAAGAGATTACAGCGTCACTAGCTATTTTTAAGCTGTTGGCGCTTACCATATTACACCATCTTGTAGCATCGAGTTTAATATCACAAGCATCTTTCTAATACAGGCAATGATAGCTACTTTTTTCGGTTTTTCAGCAGCCACTAACTGCTGAGATTGATTTTGTTAAAACAGGGTTTGACATCATCGCTACATACAGCGTAGCCCCACTCAGATCAAGACCAACATGTATTTTGCTCACGCTTTGAAGCCGAAGTTACCATGGTTGACGGATGCAATACCGAATAAGGCGATGCTAGTTTAGGTTTAGAGGTCATTCAACAAGGTGTTTAATAAATGTTTTTCATGTTGATTATTTGTTTCTCTGCTGTCAGTATAGTCATTAGCTAGTTTCCAATTTAGAAACTTTAAACAATGATCATTAAGGAAATAAAATGAAACTGAGCCTTAAGAAAAGAAACATGAAAGTACTCAATAAAGACAATAGCCAAGTTGTTAAAAATGCCACTGCGCAAATTGCTGGTGGTTACAATCGAGGTTATACAGACTTTTATTTTTGTGGAACAACACATTGTCCATCTGCCTATCCAGAGTGTGAAACGATGGGGTGTAACGCGTAACCTTTCTCCATAGTCAGCGATTACTCATCAATTCACAGATTTGTTCTGAATCTCAAACCTGTGAATTGTAATTCAGTTCATTCCTATTTGATCAAACACTTTCCAAAGTACCTTTGCGTTTATTTGCTACAACACCGTAAAAATCACGACAAGCAGAGATTGACTCTCTAGGTGCTTTAAATACACGCCACTTTTTTATGTTGGGCTTTTTATCGAAAACTCTTTTTGTAGTACAGCTTTTAATATTTCACTCTTTTTTGTTTGGTATGTTATATTGTATCAATTTAATGCAGGCATGACGAAGGAGAAAGCGTGAACGCAAAAGTACAGTCGTTTGGAGACAAAGCAGCAATTGGGTTATCTATGTTGTGCTTAGTCCATTGTTTAATATTACCTTTTTTATTAATTGTACTTCCTCCCTTTGCGGGGTTACTCGCGCTCTCTGATGAAGCTTTTCACGAATGGTTACTCATAGCCGTGCTACCCATTAGCGTATTGGCCCTTGGATTTGGCTATTTGCGGCATAAGTCAGGTCTTGTAGTGGGCTTGGGGTTAATGGGCTGCACATTCTTGGTGCTAGCAACTATTTTAGGTGAACAGCGCGGAGAAACCTTGTTTACAGTACTTGGCTCTATGCTCATCTCCTACTCTCATCTTCGAAACTATGCGCTGCGTCGCAACTTTCACTAAATAAAACCCTATTTGGAGTTACTATGAATAGCCTTATGCCTATAGAGCCCTTGCTTGACGTGGACTCAGTGCATCATCAGCAGTCAGAACATGCTACCGTGTTAACCAAGATTTATGAGCCCAAAATCAATATTGTGATTTGGCAACATGCATTATCTCCTGCTTTGAAAGCAGAGTTTGGCCGCTACTTAGAAACAGCAAAAGAGCTAGAATTAGCGCTACAAATTGCGACTAGCAAGATCACTTGCGAAGTCAGTGAGTCGTTAAAGCGGTTGAATTTTAGTGATGCGATGATGGCGCATATTATTGAAATAGTAGATATGTTTAGCTGCTTATTTGAACTTCGTGTCGTTGGCTTACGGTTAAAAACGCTCGAGACTGCAATGTGCCCGAAATTTCATGTTGATAAAGTGCCAGTACGACTGGTGACTACACTCGCAGGCGCTGGCAGCGAGTGGCTTAGAAACCAGCACGTATCAAGGGATGGCAACAAACTGACTATTTCTCCTGAAGCTGACGCAATACAGCTTGCCTGTGGGGATGTGGCATTATTAAAAGGTGAGCGTTGGGACGGAAATGAAGGCCGTGGCTTAGTGCATCGCTCACCAGCAGTAGTAACAGGGGAAAAGCGATTACTACTGACTTTAGATTTTATCGCCTAGATTGGATTCATTATGACAACAAAATTAACTGCATTTGTATTTAGCACTATTTTTAGCCTCTCGCTATTGGGATGCCAGTCGGAGCCTTCAAATATCGGTTCCTCCGCGGTAAGCGGCCAAGCAACCGTCGCTCCGCTTAAAATCGCGACTTGGAACATGGAGCATTTAGCATATCCATCGAGTGCAGGATGTAGGCCTCGTGACGAGCAGGAGATAAGCGCGCTGCGCGATTATGCAAAAGGGCTTAATGCAGACGTTATTGCGCTGCAGGAAGTCGCATCGGTTAAGGCATTAGAGCAGGTCTTTCCAAGTAGTGAATGGCAATTACTGATTTCAAGTCGAGCTAATAGCGCGACGTACGACTGTAGAGGAAGTGGCAATCTATCTACACAGCAGAAAACCGCGTTTGCGATTAGAAATAACCTTGTCCTAAGCAAAGTGGATAACGTGAGCGAACTTAGCGTGGATGTTGAAGGGCTAAGGCATGGTCTAGTTGTGACCTTAGATACTCAGTTTGGTGAGCTTTCAGTGCTTAATGTTCATCTTAAAAGCGGCTGTTTTGTTGATAACTATTCGACTTCGGATAAAAAGGCTTGTCGACTGCTGGCAGAGCAGTTACCAGTACTTAAATCTTGGTTGGAGAAACACGCAAATAGCAACACCATTGTGTTGGGTGACTTCAATCATCGTTTAAGCCATGGCGACAATCAATTTTGGCAGCAGTTAACCAAGCACCAAAATAGCGTCTCTGTACCTTTGGTGAACGCAACTGAAACACTGACAGGCTGTCACCCACGCTACCCTGTGCCGATTGACCATATATTGCTAAGCAACAAACTTGCAAACACGGTAAAATTCGACCCCAGCGTACACTTTTTTGCGGATATGTCTGAAGAGAAAATGCTCAGCGATCACTGCGCTATTTCGGTGTCAATTAGCATGCGTTAAGGCGGTTGTTCGTTGCACCAAAAGGGAGCGTATATAGCCAAAAAGTCAACCGGTGATGTGCAAATATTATCAAGGTCTACTCGCCAAAAGCGGCGTTTTTAACGGTAACTTTAGTGTTGAAATTAGACCTTATTTGCTTTAGTCTGCTGCGCAAATTGAGCTGAGTTACATAGACTTAGCGCTGCGCATTCAAAGGATTTGAACAATGACTAACCGCTTTTGGTTTACCACGCTTTATGGTGTATTACTGGCAATCATTTTATTGGTTGTGAGCGCGCCTTCTCTGGCTTATTTGAGATTTAAAGATGCGTCGGTAGCGGATCCTCACTTCTCTCAGCTACAAGTTAATCTCGATATTAATAAAACGGGTGCACTGCAAGTTACTCAGCAAGGCATACTGCAAGGGGGAAACTTCGATTGGCAGGGGCTCGCGCAAACAATTGAGCTGGATGTGAGGTATCCAGATGGTACACACTATCTGAGCGATATCAGCATTGACTCAGTAAAAATTGACGAGCAAGAAGTGCGTTATGCACTGAAGTATAACTACGATAGAAGTGCAGTAACGCTCGTAATAAGCAAAGAGCTGCTTCCAAAGCAAGGGCAGGCTCAGCAATTTGAAGTGCGATATCAATCAAAAAACCGTATGCGGTTTTATCCGGCATTGGACGAATTGACTTATTCACTCTTTCCGAATGTAAATCTGAAAATAAACAAGCTTACCGTCTCGATTCTCTATCCTCAAACTGCAACGCTCAAGGAGCACCAATTGTTTGTCGATCATCTAAACAATGATGCGTTTGTGATACATGATGGGATGGTTGATGGACGTAATCAGCTCCTATTCGAGAGTCAATCTGAGATAGCAGATAAAGCACAGGGAGAAATCGCCCTCGCGTTTGAAAAAGGTGTGTTTAAGGATAACTATCTTTACCGCAAAGTATGGTATCCGTTTAGAGTGTTATTTATTGCTTTGCCGTTTTTAATGCTATTTGCATTGGCTGTGTGGCAAACGCGTAAGCGCCTCCATGCATTGCCAAAACTTGCCGATGCGCTTCCTTGTTCAGCTCAACCACCAGACTTACCGATTTGCTTGGTAAGAGAACTGGTTGCTGCAAATATCGAACGCATGCTAACAGCAAAAGACGCGTTAGCTGAGGTGTTAAAGCTTGCAGTGGCGAAACAGTTAACGATTAGCGAACGGGGTAAAAACAACGATGAATTTAGTAATGTTGACCCAAAAAAGCTGCATCAAATTCAGTTAAATCCTGAAGCGCCGAGCCAGCCAGAGGCGGTTGGGTTAAGCGGTAAACTGCAACGTTACTTTTATCAACAGCAAGACGTGCAAAACCCGAGTGGAAAACGCAAGCGAAAACGAGTGATAAAAAACCGCTTTGTTATTAACAAAGGAAACGAGGGGAGAACGTCTTTCACAGAAATAATATGTCATTATGTGAATAATGCCGAAGTCGGGAAAGCTCAGCATAATGTAAACTTTCTTGCTTTTATAGCGCCTATTTTACTTTGGTTAAGTGCTTCATTTGTTGTGATTGGAGTTGGTGCTGGCAATGGGTGGCAAGTGTTTGCGGGTAGTTTAATTGTAGTTTTATTGTGCACTTCTATATTATTAATTGCGGTGCTTATTGTAGAGATGTTCATAGAACATCGCAGCGAAGATAAAAAGAGCCGAGAAATGTGGCTTGTACGAGCGTTAATTTATATTCCTACCTATTTATTCTTATTATGGATGTGTGTTGATGGTGATGATGAGCTGGTGAATGGTACCAGTGTGGTTTTTCACTTCTTTTACCTAGGTTTTATTGCGGCTTTCTTTTCATTTATCGGGCCTTCCAAGCAATTTAAGGCTTGGGTATTGCAGTCTCAGCAATTTTATCAATACATTAAACTTAAGAGTCAGCACTGCTTCGCTGAAGGAGTCGAAAAAGCGGAGTATGAAGCATTGTTACCTTATGCATATGCATTTGGTTTGTTGAATGAATGGATAAAAGGGTATGAGGCTTATCTAACTGCAAAGCAGGACGACACTACGCCTTTGATCCCTTGGATCCGGTATAAAAAAATTACCGAGCCGAGAGAATTAAAACAACATTTAAGTTGTCTTGAAGCGGTCATGCCTGCAATATCATGTTCGCTGTATGATAGACAGCCATACACTTAGGGCGATTGATTTTTCAACTTTGTTTTTGTTGAGCGTTGGCATTTTTGCAAGCACTATATGCGCGTTACATAAACAGTTAGTTGACAACCGCACCTGATGAATAACTTAAACGAAAGGAGTGTGCTATGCCATCCGCAAACTTACTTGCCTTGCTCGATGATGTCGCTGCGTTAACAAAATTAGCCGCAACGAAAACCGCTCCGGTGTAAGGAGACGATCTTGCCGTCAACGCAGAGCAACTATCGGGCGGGATCAAACCAGATCGGGAACTTGCAGTCGTATGGAAAGTGTTTAAAGGCTCCTTGCTGAACAAGTTTATTTTAGTGCCTGTTGCTTTGGCTTGCAGTTACTTTGCGCCGTTTATGATCCCCATTATGCTAATTTTAGGGGCGCTGTACTTGCTGTTTGAGGGCGGCGAAAAAATTCTCCACGCTATTTTTCACCGTCAGGAGCAACAGCAAGAAACCGATGAGTTTGTCAAAGCGCTTGAGGATGAGCGTGTTGACTTAGTCGAGTTTGAAAAAGACAAAATCAAGGGCGCTATTGTTACCGACTTTGTTCTGTCGGCGGAAATTATCATTATTGCGCTGGGGGCGATTGCTGATCAGCCTTTTGAAAAGCAAGCAATAGTCCTTTCGTTAATTGGACTTGCGCTGACAATCGGGGTTTACGGAATTGTGGCCCTGATTGTTAAGCTTGATGATATTGGTTTAGCCATGATTAAGGACGCAACTAAGACTACACTTGCGGCGATAAAACGTGGGGTGGGTAAGGGGCTGCTTTATTTTGCTAACGGTCTGATGAAGTTTTTGTCAGTCGCTGGTGTGCTGGCAATGCTTTTAGTTGGCGTTGATATTTTGGCTCACCAGTTCCACTTACTCGAAGAAATTGTTCACGCTATTGAAAAGCTGATCCCTGCAATGAGCTGGTTTTTGAGTATTATCGCCAAGCTTGGATTGGGTGCGGTGATTGGTGTCATTATTGCGGCGGTGCTAAGTCAGTTGCTGGCAGTGTTTAAAAAAGTATAAATATCTATATCGCAAGTAGCCCGCATATTTCAGGGCTACTTGCAGAGCTTTTCGATTACCTTCTAATCGGCACTTGCTGGTTGACTGGCTTTTGCGGTGCTTCATTGAGGTTTTGTGGTAATAAACGTTTGGCTTTACGCTGCTCTCGTAGCGTAAATTGTAGCGCTTTTAAAATCCGCGCATCCAATGGCGTTTCGCAAAACGGGCTTAACAGGTTGTTCTCTTCCGTCGGATCTTCACTCAAGTTATAACACTCGTATTCACTGGGAATGAACTGAGTGGTTGTTATTCCGTCTGGGTTGCCGACGCCAACGACATTACTCACAGACGCTTGCGTGGTAGGCTCATCGTTACCACCAAGATCAACTTGGTTCGGGTCTTGCTCATAGAATCTAGCGTTATCAAAATAACGCACAAACTTCCATTTCGTGTCACCGCTGATATCCGGTAGTTGCGTTATTACGGCTTCAATATGGTTCGGTTGGATAATACTATTGTAAGCTTTACCGGTAAGCATATTCGTCATATCACTGCCAACTTCGATGTTGTCATCGGTCATAAAGTAAATGGCTTCTTCTTTGGGCGACGCTTCACCTAAAATGACGTTGGCTAGGTTTCTGCCAACGAGTGGCTGTGCCTCACTGTGATCTTTAGCAAGCTGAGTACGAGTTTGCTCAATATCTATATCTGCTAGACCAAGCAGGGTAGGCAGTAAGTCGATGTGCGATGTGGTGATATCAAGCTGCTTAGGTTGATTGAAAAGCACAGGATTAGAAATAATAAACGGCACGTTTAATACTTCTTGATATGCGGTGTACCATTTTTGATGTAGACCGCCGTGAGCACCCAGTAGCTCACCATGATCTGAGGTAAAAACGACAATAGTATTTTCATAAAAAGATGACTGCTTTAATGCGTTAACTACCTGTTCTATATGCTTATTCACTTCTGCGATTAGGTAGTAATAAAACTGTCGATAGGTTTCATCTGGTGGTTGTGGTAGATACATATGCGGGTACATAAGCTGATAGTCTTTTTGGCATCTAGGCTTGTCCATTAAGCTTTCAGTTTGGCTTGGGGCTGGCGCAACACTTGGAAGGTTACCGGCTTCTTTTTCAGCATAAAAGTTGGAAAACCAATCTTTTTGTCCCATTAATACAATGTCATGAGGGTTTACGAATGAAGAAACCAGTAAAAATGGTGTTTGGTCGCCGTTTTGTGCCTTTTCTTCAAGTTGTTTAAGGGTTTCACAAACTTGATTGGCAAATCCCGGGTCTCGAGATGTGCCTGAATTGTTCTCTGCTGCGCCATGAGGTTCAGGACCTATCCATTGACTAAAACCAAACTTATCTAGACGCTCTGCGCGCTCATAGAGAGCTTGTTTTGCTGGGTAAGGCTCTCCGGTTGCAGAGTTACTATACAGCGCTTGCTGACTCCCCGGCACGATAATATCCTCATCGGAGAGGTGCCACTTACCACGATAATAGGTTTGATAACCTGCTTCGCGAAACCAAGAGCCCATGGTTGGCACGGTATTGGGAGCCAGCCAGAACATGTTTTGATCAAATGACGACTTGCCAATTCCAGGTGTTTGGCTCACACCGTGTAGTGATGGATATTGTCCCGTGTAAATGGATGTTCTACTTGGTGCGCATGCCGTCGCTGCTGCATTATGATTCATAAATTCCATGCCACAGCGGCGCATTTCTGCCATGCACGCACTGTGCTTGAGTCGATACTCTTTTGCTTGTGAATTTTCGTAAGGCGGAGGGAAGCGCTCTTCATCGGTGGTAATGATTAGAAAGTTCGGTTGTTTGCCATTAATCTTCATTACAATCTCCTTTTAACTTGCACAGGGCAAATGCCCACGAAGAGTGTAGTTGAAGATTCTTAGGTATTTGCGCTTTGTGTAATTTAATTGTTTTTTTATTTTAAATAATGTGTAAAAACAACATTCTGTATTTTCTCAACGACGAATAGAAAAAAGGCCTTATCGACCTTTATATAGTTTTGTATTTGGTGAATTACCAGTCGCCTGGGTCGCCGCCATCTGAGTCGCTGATCTCCTCGTAAGTACCACCAGTGTCAATACTCAGCTGTTTAAGAAACTGAAATGTAGGGGTACTAGATACCGACTGAGATGCAGATGAAACATCTAATACATACATCTTATCTTTATTAGCCAGAATATTTTGCACTGTGCCTGTATAGATTGTGGCATTGAATTGCACTGGTGGTAGCTCAAACAGGTATTTAGAGGTTACGCTCGTTTGCCAATTTGAGCCGCCACAGCTAGAGGCTGGGCTGTCATTTTCGCCGCCATCAGTAGATCCATACACTCTTAACAGTGCGCCATTAGCGGCTTCCGTTGAGTAGTTTACTCTCAACTCATCAGCGCCATCACACATAGCTTGTGCAAGTGCAGTTAGCCCTGAGCACCCTTCTGGATCGAGTTGATAGAGTGCCATCATTGCCGCATTGAAACCGACAAACCCGTTAGTTAGGGATTGAATTTGACCGCCACTAGCAAACGTTTTCACATTTAGCTGTTGGCCATTAATTGTGGCATCTAAAAAGAATTTTGATACTTTTTGCACTGCTTGTTGTTTTGAGAATGAACATCGGCTTTGTCCATCTGGGCGCAACGTGTTCATTGAACTACTGCGATCTAAAAAAAGCACGCCATAAGATTCAGGCGCAGCGAGCGAATTGAAACTCGACATTGTGGTTGCCAAAACAATGGCAGATACTAAGATTTTCATCATCGTGAACTCCATGTCAAAAGATACCATTTGCATTATCTAATCGAAAAACCTCACGGCTGCGACAAGGTATTGTTCAAATGGTGTAAGAAGTATCTGGCTGTACTGCTGATGCAGATACATGATTTGCGCAAGTAAAAAAAATGAACTTAATTGGTTGCAAATTTGTTGCGCAGCGTAAGGGTAGGGTAGATTCTAATTTTATCCATTACACCACATTACAGCGACAATTTATTTTATAAAACATAATCTTACATTTAGGTTTGACGTAAACTTTAGTATTTTCATGATGTTATGTTTAGCTGCCTGATATAATAGCGATTGCGATTTAGTTTCTAAAAAATATACAGTAGGATGAAGTAAACAGTATTCAACAGTACGAAATAATAAAAACAATGACAGGAAGTTTTATGAAGCGATATCTCTTTTCTCTCTTAGGTTTAATTGCCATCGTCGCCGCTGGTTGGAAGTTTACCCAGTATTAGTCTCATTACACTTCAGATTATGTTGATGTAGTGTTGTCTTCAGAAGTGCTTAATGAAGATCGAAAGGTCTTTATTCGCCTCCCAAAAGGATATGACAAGGCACATAGTTATCCACTCATTATTCGCACCGACGGCAACTTTAATCTCGCGCGATGGGATGAGGTCCTAAGCAGCCTTGCCGAACAAGGTAGGGTAGAAGATGCCATTTTAGTGTCTATTCCCAATCAATTTTGGACAGAGACCCGCAACCGCGACTTAGTGCCGCCTTATGCTCGACAAGATGTTGCGATTGAGGCCCGTCCAGAGAGTGACAATGATCCTGCCATTTTTGGTCGTGCAGATCGTTTTTTGCAATTTGTTGAAAGCGAGCTGTTACCCTATTTAGAAGCTAACTACTCAATTAACGACAACCGTGTGTTAAGCGGGTTCTCTGCTGGTGGAAGTTTTGTACTTTATACCATGGTGACTAAACCTGCACTTTTTGATGGCTACTTTGCTTTTAGTCCTGCTGCGTGGTACGACGACTCGGTTGTCGTTAAAGAATTCGCAAAAAGCCTAGCCAATATTCAAGGTAAACCTAAGTATATTTACCTCTCCATCGGCGGTGCTGAGAATGACATTATTACGGGGTCATTTCATGGTTTATTAGATGCACTTGAACAGCATGCGCCTGCCAATGTGCGTTGGGGACACAGCATTAGCGAGGGCGCCGGGCATTCACAAAATCCAGTGGTTTCCGTGCCACTTGCGTTGAGTGAGTATCATCACTTTAGAAAAAATCAGTTAATGTAGGCGTTGCAATACTTTGATTTCAGAGAGCAAATGTTTTTGTTCGCTTTCACTTAGCCCTTCAAGCTTAAGCATGGCTTGGTAGGTCTTTAATAGTGATGGCTTATCTCCTTTTTGCTGATAAGCCATGGCCAATTGCTGCAGTGCATTGAGAGACTCTGAGTTGTGCTGGCTCACAAAGCTGAACAGGTTGATGGCCGCAGTGAAGTTACGTTCGAATAGGGCGGCATTCCCGAGCGAAGTCAGCGCACTATAGGGGTAAGCCTTGAGTCCATATAGTGACTTAGCGATGGCGACATGATTTTCCAGCTGAGTGACACCGGCGGTCGCTACCTTCAAGGATGGCTGGTAATGGTTAAAGAGGTGCTGCAGACCATGATAATAGCTCGGGTAGACGACGCTCGTATGGGTTTCGCCGCTAAAGTGCTGCGCTTTGAAGTCAATTCCATTTGGCTTTCGCCAAGCATCATTAAGACGTTGAAATGGCTGCGTTATGATTGCGCTTTCGTCTGCCATGCTGATGTAGATACACTTGTTGATTAACGCTTTTGCTAGTAAGTCATTTAATAATCGCTCTTTATCCCACCAAAGGCTTGGACTTGCCAACATCACACCATTAAATAAATCGGGTTTTTCAAGTAGCGCATAGGTTGCAAACAGCCCACCGAATGAGTGTCCTGCTAACGCGCGATAGCCGGATGTTCGATAATGCTTGTCTACGTAAGGGATGAGTTCTTTGTCGATAAATTGCAGTAGCATTTCTGCACCGCCTGGATTTTGCTGCCGTGTTGGGCCTGCAAAATGTCCCAGTACCGCAAGGCTGCCTTTGCGATAAGGCGGGGTTAGATCTCGAGTGCGGTGTTCGTTGGTTTCGATGGCAACAATGATAAGTTCCGGTATTTTATTTTGTTGTGCCAAGAAGCGAGCCGCTGAAGCGGTATGTTCAAGATTGCTCTGACCATCAGTTAGATATAACACTGGATAGCTTGTATTGCCTTGCTCATAGCTTGGTGGCAGGACGATATGAACCGTTCTTTTTTGCGAAAAATAAGCGGATGAAAGCTGCAGTGTCGAGTTCGGAACTGCTGAGTTATTAGCAACAGCGTTACCAATTGACAGCAATGTAAAAATAGCCGCGATAACAATGTGAGTAACTAACCTAGTTTGCATAACCGCTCGTTCCTTGATTAAAAATCATCGCTAATTTAACACGAGTCAAAACAACAAGGAACGGGTTATATAGCAGCGCCTAGGAATTATTTGTTTTGTCTTGAGCCTTTTAAGGTCACTATCACTCCATTCTTATTGGTGTTTGTGTCTTCTTGAGTAGTTTAGAAAAGATAGGTTTTAAGCAAAAAAGAGAAAACACTGAAACGATTGCCATCACTAAAATGCCAATTAGTGGAATAACATATCCAAAGGTAAAACTAGCACCGACCAGGTGTCCCAATATGCATTCTGAACGGTAGATTGGATAAAATAGCCCAGCTATCAATAGTCCTAAGGCTGTATACATGGTGAGGCTTTGATAACCGAACTCCCAAAGGGCTGATTGCAACAAGCTAAAGAGTAACATCACAAAGAATGCGACCAAAAACTCAGTAGGAATAACCACGGGTGCCGTTTTTTTAATGCCCTCTGTGCCAATTGCTTCATGGAGCCGCCGTGCAGTAAGCCAAGCTAATACGGGAATTATGATAATGCCCCATGCGTTAGATACTGCCGGAAAATCTGCTCTGTGAAGTAAGTGGTGACTGACTATGCCGCCGTTTAAATGTTGCCACATCAGCGTTAATATCACGAGTAAGATTGCCGATGTAATTAGGCCTTTGTTGATTTTGTTCGCTGTGACTGAAAGCATGTTTCTACTCCTAGCTGATTAAACTGTAATTTAACTAAAAAAGACGGCTGAAATGCGTGGCCACCACATCATGACAGCGGCCGCGCAAACGCCAATCGCGGTGATCACAAAACCTAAGCTCATCATCACCGCGATTATCCACACCGGTGCGCTGGCTTTGGTTTGGCGTTTTGCCCAAAAGTAGAGTTCTGCGAGTGCCATTGGTAGCAGATAGCAGGCAAACGAAATAAATATATCGACAGGGCCATCTAAGGTTGCGGTATTGCCATTGAAGCCTTGGTTGACCATGTACCAACCAAACAAATAAAGACGAAACGTCCACACCCCATTAACCAAGAAAAAACTATGTACGGCATAACGTTGATGTGCGGCGATATTTTTTTGTATGGCAGCGCGCCAAGCAAAAAATATCGCAATGGGAATTAATATACCGTTGAGTGTTATCCCAATGGCACCAATATCGCTTAGCCTAAGACCGGTTACCCAAGTGAGATATAACCCAGTGAGTGCGCCCGAAATACCGAGAATAAAAAATACGCGTCCGTTGTAGCGGTGAAAGCGTGGAAAGCGTTTTCGCACCGCAGGAATAAGCTGTAATAAGCCGCTGGTGGCCAAAATCACAGCGGGTAAAACATGGCTAAAAAACATCTTGGCATCTTTTGTGTGTCCACTCGCCGGTGAAACCGCTGCACTTTGCTCTGTGAGTCCCACGATAAGCGGGATGGCATATAGGCCTAAGATATAAACAGCAAACATCCATTGCCCGAGCAGTGCGACACATATCCAGCTCTTTACGGCACCATTCAATACGCTAAAGGGACTAAAGAAAAGCCCAGTTGTTTTGGTTTGATTGAGGGAAGACAAAATACTTATCCTTATAAATCAATGAACTTGATATATAAAATGACAAGGTTTTGCTATCTCGTCGCTTTGATTTTGAAAATCAAAGCAAAGAAAGTAGGCCGAATTTTAAAAATGCTGGTGTTAAGTTTACTTACAAAGTTAATTTGAATGCTTTTGGTGTGGCTGTTAGAGTTTCTGTGTCTACCAATATTCCTTCAATCACCATGACTATTGAAAACTATTACCTACTTTTGCTTAGCCTATGTTGCACTTTGGTTGTTGCTCAGCTTTTTGTAAAAGAGAAAAAAGCAGCACATTTACTCTTTGCTTTAGTGTGCGGCTCGATAGCATTGGCCACGACCAAAAAGCTGACTCAGGACTCCTTAAATGGATATCAGTATTTAATTGGCATGGGCGCTTGTGTGACCTGTAATGGGTTTTGGTTGCTTGCTAGGGCACTATTTAGAGAAAAACAGGCCATTTTAAAAAGGCATGTTGTGTTTGCAATCGCCATTGCTGCCTTGGTCATATGGCGACAAGGTTATTTGTTTATCGATAGTCAATTACACATGAACGCTCGCGGATTTGTTGAGTGGCTTAACATTGCGGCGTATGAGCTTACCTTGTTGTTGTCATCTAGTGTACTCATGCTGGCATTTTGGGAAGGGTGCAGAGGGTTCTCGCAGTCTCAAGGGCAAGAAAAAGCACAAAGGGTGCTATTCTTATCCGCTTATTTTATTTGCGTCGCAGGCACTAAACTAATCGAAAATCGCTTTGCCGACAATCGTGAGGTTCAAGAATGGGCAGTGACAAGCGCAGCTATCCTCATTATATTGACGGCGCAAGTGTTACTGTATTGGCGATTTTCATCTCAACGTACAATTGCATCCGTTAGGTGCGTTGAATCAAATGAGCCAACACAAACCGAGGCTGATATTGCGCTCCAGCAAGAGGTGGAACACTTTCTTATCGAGCAAAAAGGCTTTCTTAAAGAAGGGTTAAAAGTTGCTGACTTGGCTCAGCAATTTAATGAACCTGAATACAAGATAAGCCGAGTGATACGGCAAAACCTGAAAGCGCGAAATTTCAGCCAATTGGTCAATGAGTTGAGGGTTGAGCATGCCAAAGTGCTGTTACAAGACCCCGCTAAACAGCATTGGCCAGTACTTGTCGTTGGCCTAGAAAGTGGTTTTGCGTCGGTTGGACCATTTACTAGAGCATTTAAAATCGCTACGGGAACCACACCAAACCAATTTAGAAAGCAAAATAGCCAAACGCAAGTGCTACGTGAAGCACAAGAGTAAGTGGCGATTAATCTAGTTTAGTCAGTTTGTATTGTAGCTGCTGAATAGGCAGCTCTATCGTTTGCGGGTCAAGCTCTGGCGTAATATCACTGACCGGAAAGACGTTATCCATTTCCACCGCATTCGCGATAGCGTTAGTATCGCCATTGGATAAAAAAGTAAGTTGGGTGTAATCACTGGGCTGTAAGTCATACCGAGCCAGCGTTGCCTTTAAATCTATGCTGTATTCGTATGCGGCTAATAGGCTACCTGCGTTATCGTTGTATCTGCAGATCCGCCATTGATAACTACTTTCGATAAACTCCAGCGCCCAAATCCCACCTTTATCTTGGATCATTTGTTGTGGTTGTTGGCAGGGCTGTGGTAGAGGCAGTAAGCGGCTATGAGACCAAAGCCCCTCGTGGTTTTGGCACAATAAGTCGCCCTTACCAAGGTCGATAATATGCGGGCTTAGACCATATTGGCAAAACTGGGAGGCGGGAATGAAAAAGGGATCGCTGTGCTTGTTAAGCGCGCCAAACACAATATAGCCCATTAATACCTCAGTGTTGGTCATCCAGCCAAGGTAAACATATTCATCATCTTGCCAGTTTATTGATGCGATTTTCCCCTGTTTAACGGTGTTAGTCAGCGTGAAGTGGTCGCTTTTACCATTAAATGTACAAGTCAAACTGCCTTGTGTAGCGTCGATGTTGCATGATTGCTGAACTTGCTCCTGTGATAACCGCTTTATTTTAGAATTTGGCGTTTGATGGGTTAGCGCTGAGGTGAACTTAGCCGCAGCAGACAACAGACCGGTTTGATCTTGTTTAAAACGACATTTAGGCTGTATCTTTGAGGAACTGAGCACGACACTACCATCAAGTACAGCAAGCTCACAGCTATTGGCTATGGTACCAGCCGTGAGCAGCATAACGCCACCAAAGGCAATCCAAGTATTTTGCAAATCACAATACTCATCAATCATCAGCTACATTCTATAAACATAGCTGATAACACCTTGATTAGGCAATCTTTGGTGACGAGTGCTTATCAGTCAGGCTATGGCTGAGGCTTGTTAGTCGTTTCGTCCAGCTCCTCGGTTGGCTCACTATTTTGCTCATTGTCGTCGAGTTCATCGTCGTTATCGCGAGGCGCGTCTTCGTCAACGACAAGTAGCTGCTCATGTGCTGTTTTTTCCTCGATACGCGGGTCCATGGTGGCAGCGAGCGGTGAGCTGGTAATATCAGAAGTCGCAGCCACATAGTCGCTAGGCTCTGGCTGCTCGGCTTTTTGTCTAGCGTTGATAAAGTGGAGGAGTAAGAACATAACAACGGTTAGTGCGCTTAACGAAGCGTATAGGGCTTGATGACCAAAATGGGACATGATCTGTGCAATAGCGGCCGAGCCAACACAGGCACCTCCCCCAAACGCCACCAGCAGCGCAGAAGAAACGCCAACACGGTCTTCATCATCAACACGGGAGTTTGCTAGTGCTGAAGAAAGTGGATACATGGTAAATGCAAATAACCCAAAGCCAAAAGTCAGCCAAAGACTGTAGCTTGGGCTCAGCGGAAGCAAAAATATACAAAGAGAAATCAAACCGATAAAAACAGCGTTACTGCGTAGTAAGATACTTCTGCGAACTCGGTCAGAGATAATGCCCATTGGCCACTGTGCAAGCAAACCTGCAAAAATCGTTACCGACATATACATGGCAATTTCTTCGGCATTAAATCCTGACTGGCTTGCAAAAGTCGGGGCAAGGCCATAAAAGCTGCCATTAATTACACCAGCAAAACAAACCGCCGTAAGAGATTGAGGCACTTTTTTGAAGTAGGTAAACAGACTGACTTGAATAGGCTTAAGTGGCTTGGGGTGGATCCGCCTCGTCGTTGAAATGGGGATAATTCCAAAGGATAAGGCAACAACAATTAAAAACAGCGGCGCATAGCCAAGCTCAGGAAAATTAGAAAGCGCAAACTGCCCAGTTACCATACCGAGGTAGGAGGTGAGCATGTAAAAAGAAAACACCCGCCCTCGCTGCTCAGGTGCCGCTTGTTCATTCAGCCAGCTTTCGAGCACCATAAAGTTACACATCATGCCAAGACCCACCACTAGTCGTAGTCCAAGCCAAAGATAGATATTGTCACTCACCCCATGTATCGCTACGCAGGCCGTCACTGCCGCTGTGCTTGCCGCAAACGCGCGAATATGCCCAACTGATTTGATCAAGTGGTAGCCTAATTTAGCACCGAGCAACAAACCCAAGTAATAAAACGAGGTAAGCAAGCCGATCCAAAACGTGCTGACGCCGTGCTGGCCTAAATAAAGCGCTAAGTAAGTGGTCAGCAGGCCTGTCCCACCGACTAAGAATAGATTTGTTAAATAAAGCGATGGAAAAGATTTCATATCGACCTTGGGATTCATTATGAATTTGCGTGTAACGCTCTAATAGTAGGGGAGAAATAGTTTATTTCCAAGCAAAAAGCTGTTGGCTGTTTATCTGCCTTGTTTGCTTGTGTCGTTGGCTGATTGCTACATAGCCTAAGTTATAGGGTTATTCAGTGTGGTTCTGGCAAAAATACAGTGATAACACGCGAATGATTGAATTGTTGCTTTAATTGGGTTGAGTGTTTTTTATTCAGGTGATACAACTTAAATTCAGGACTAAATTATTACGAGCTAGTTCATGAATTTATCAATAAAACAAAAAAGGATTACCAATGAAATTAACGGTTAAAAAATTAAAGTCTTTATCTAAAAACAGCCAAACACTTGATTATGCTGCGACGCCTAATGTGGCAGGTGGTTATACAACGAGGCCTGGCACGATTGGTTGTGAAACCACGACTAGAGAGTGTGATCTAATCACCACGGCACTTTGTACAAGCGCTAGATGTGACAACTACACGACTGAAAATTGTTAGCAATCAAGTAAGCAGGATCTGGGCTGTACCTGCCTTTATTTTTTGTATTTTATTGATTAATCAACCTGAGCTCAGCATAACGTTTGACGTACATACCAAGCTCAGGCCAATGTAGTTTTAATTTCCTTGATTCATCTGCGTTAATTTATCGCCAATGGGTTGAGAGAAGTTATAGCCATCGTACTTGTCCCAGTTAATCGACCATGTCATCACGCCACCAAAGTTCGGATAAGTCTTGCTAGGTTGGATAGTGCCACATCCTGTACCTTTGGTTAAACAATCTAAGGCATTGATGATATTGCCGATAGGCGCTTGGCCTGAATTTGCCGACTGTGGACCAGAAGGTAGACCGATGGCTACTTGGTCATCCCTAAGTGGCACAAAGCGGGTGCCATCAGCAAGATCAAATCCCTCAATCAACATTTTTGCATGGGCAACCATCATGTTCACTGAGCCCTCTGGAGCACTTCCCGGTTCATATGGGTTAGGTAGGCCGCCATTGTTGTATAGCTGTACGTGAAGTAAATCTAATGTATCGCGTAGCTCGTTTATAAGTGGAATATAAGCGCCCCAAATACCTGAATAGGCAATCATGCCACCATGCACATAGGGATGTTCCGGGGCCATGGTAAGTACCATATTGCCACCAATATTTTGTTCAATTTGCTTTAATGCTCTTGGCAGCCGAGCTTGGATCTGAGAGCCATGCACAAGGTTTGAGCCGCTCTCTAAATCGATATCGAGCCCGTCAAACCCCCATTGTTGAATAATATCGGTGAGGCTAGTGACAAATGCCGCTTCATCAGCATCCGTATTGAGGGTAATTGTGCCTTCTGCACCACCAAGGCTTAGCACAAAAACTTTACCTTGCGCTTGTAGTGCCTGCATGTCGGATTTGAATTTTACCGGGTCGATAGGCGGGCAGTTAGATCGAATGTCTTTTTCAAATGGTGTGAAGTGCACTGTACCATTCGAGTTTCTATCATTTTCAGCAAAGGCAATATCAATGATATCCCAAGCATTAGACATCTGATCAAGTGGAATTGGGCAACCAGCTGGATTGACAAAGTTATGCCAATAGCCAATCAGTTTGTGCTTTTTACCGATGGGTTTGTCGATGACTTGAACAGTCACGCCGCTACTGGACACCTGATCATTATTGTCGTTGGTGGCCGTGGCATAAAGTGTTTTTGTGCCGATTGAGGCCGGTGCATAACTATATTCGTAGGGTGGCGTTGTGTCTGTATTGAGTAACACGCCGTCAGCATAAAACTGTACTTGAGTGATTTGTCCAACAAAAGAGGATGCTTGTGCAATCAATTGAGTGGAATTACCCAAGGTAATTTGGCTGCCGCTAGTGGGGGCGAGTAAATCAACGGCAATCGGTTTATCTGTCACATTCACTGTAATTGTTTGCTCGCTTTGATTACTTTCGTTATCCACGGCAATGGCTTTTAAACTCACCGGATTGAGGGCTGTCGGTGTCCAGCTGTGACTAAGCGTTCCTTGATTGGCTGTGGCGAGGAGTGTGTTGTCGGCATAGAGTGACAGTGTAGCAATGCTGCCGTCTGTATCTTGAGCACTAACAGAGATAGTGGTGGGCGCATTGACCAAAACAGTACCATTATTGGACGGGCTTTCGAACGTTACGGTTGGTGCGATTGCGCAGATCCCTAAATCGCTCCAGGCATCGGTCCAATACTGGCCTGCACCAGGCTCATAAGCCCATTGCGCGTTTGAACTACACCAACCTGCAATATCACAGCGATATTTATGATTATTATGAGCGACGAGTTCACCAGCCTGGTAATTTTGTCCAGCGCTGTATGCTCTAAGGCCTTGGCAGCCACCTCCCACTTTTGTTAGCACATCGATGGCAAGGTTTGCCTCACTTACCAAGCCTTGATTGTCTATCGCTTTTACATTTAGTTGGTTTATGCCAACTTGCTCCGCTTGGAATTGGTACTCAAAAGGAGAGGTTGTTAGGTTCGCGACAAGCTGATTGTTCACGCTAATTTCCACTCCCGCAATAGTACCGTCGCTATCTTCAGCTGTGATGCTGATCCCTACCATATCGCCTTGATAGAACTGCTGACCGCTGGCTGGCGCTACAATGGATACGTTCGGTGGTAAATTTCCTCCGCCAGGTTTTACTGTGATCTGTGCTGATTGCGAACTTCCGGTTAGCCCTTGTAAATCGGTGGCAATTGCACTGATATCGTATTCGCCAAGTACTGCGTTCCAAGTGGTTTGAAATGGCGCGGTAGTGTCCGTTGCGATGACTTGCCCATTTACTAAGAATTCGACATAAGCCAGATCACCATCGACATCATTGGCATTAGCAGAAAAAACAGCGCTGTCATTTTCGCCCAGCACAGCGCCATTAATTGGGCTGGTGAGTACGACACTCGGCGCTTGACCTGACCCTGTTGCACAAGCTCCCAGTGACCGCCAGACATCATAAGGGCCAGAGTGGCCAGCTGGATTGTCGTTTTGACTGTACCACTTAGCTTCATATGCTTGGTTTTGGGACTGTGTAATATCCCCTTGTCTGTAAACTTGTTGTTCAGACCACAGGGCTAAATTACTACAGTCGTAGGCGTTTGCTTGGCCTGCGAGGATGAGAGCACCGCTCGTCCAAGCCAATCGTAATATAGAAGTTGGTTTCATACTGATCCCTTACATGTTGTTGTGTGTTTTATGAACAAAACCAAATTAGCATATAGGTAAATAATTCGTTAATCAACACTCGAGTTATGAGTAAATCTCATCGTTGCAATAACATGAGCATCACAATTTTAATTCGCATATTTCAAATAATCGGCTAGTTTTAGAGGGGAACTTAACGGACTTTATAGGACCCATGTAATGGCGACTTCTTCAATTCCTCCCGGTTATCATTCACTCACGCCTTACCTCATTGTGGCTGGTGCAGCAAAAGCTATCGAGTTTTACCGAGCTGCTTTTGGCGCTAGCGTAAAGCTTCAGTTACCTATGCCAGACGGAGGAATAGCACATGCGGAGCTGCTGATTGGTAACTCTTATGTGATGCTTTCAGATATGTGCCCTGATATGCACTTTAAAGATCCCAATGAGCTTGGTGGCACGCCCGTTAGCTTGATGTTGTATGTTGACGATGTGGACACTGTGTTTGCGGGGGCAATTGAATTGGGGGCACAGCAAGTCACGCCCGTTTGTGATCAGTTTTATGGTGATAGGACAGGAACGCTACGAGACCCATTTGGTCATATTTGGACGATTGGCACACATAAAGAAGATCTCACAGAAACCGAGTTGCTCGCGCGTATGGCTGATTTTATGGATAAACAACAAGATGCCTAGTTGAGGTAAGTTTATCTTATTAGATTGCAGGTTTATTAATTTTTTGTTTGTTTTTAACGGTGTGCTTTTTGGGGTTCTTGGTTGAAAGTGTTTATTTAACAAGTGGTTATCGGTTTTTGTGGTGGGGAGTGAATTTTAAAGTTAATTTTATTGTTAATAGTGTTGGATTTTTTATTTTTTCATGGCAGCTTAAGAATTAGTGATAAATTTTTATCACTAAATGACTATTTCAAGGAAATGATAATGAAATTAAAATTAAAAAAATCAGCGTTGAAGCAACTAGATAAAAACTAGAACCTACCTTTACAGCAAACGCCTCAAGTAGCTGGTGGTGCTGAGCCAAATACTAGAATTCCATGCCGTTTAACGGAAACGTTGACTGGTACGGATTACGATCAGTGCCGTTGTTAGTATAGTCGAGCAGTGTTTTAGGTTAGCCTAATGAGGTAGAGATCGACTTGTTGGACTATCAACCTTAAACAACATGATTTATAAATTAAGATTAACTCAAGGATAAGAAGATGAAATTGAAATTTAAAAAAACAGCATTAAAACAATTAGATAAAAAACAAAGCTTGCCTCAAGAGCAAACACCAAACATCGCTGGTGGCGCGACAGGTATTCGTTGTCGTCCTCCGATGTCAGAAACTGGCAACCAGTATTGGCAGTGTGAGTGTTAAAATTAGTGATAAATTAACTTGCATAAGCTCACAGTTAAGTGAGCTTTTTTATTCTCGAAAAGTTACTAATATTTACTTTATCTTCATGTAATTCAGCGCTTTACGTATTTTATAGCGCCTCAATAAATTAAGTGGTTTACGCTTTAATCCAGCAGCAATTACAGTCTCTGTTGCCGCGAGTATGCGCTCGGCGCTTTTACCATCGCGGTAAGGGTGCACTTGCTGAATATATAGCTCAATACGTTCACTTTGTGCGTCGGACAGATTGAGTGCTTGTTCAACCGCTTCAGATAATTGGCCTGCGTCGGTAATATTGATTAAGGCATCTTGAGGTTGGTGATTATTAAAAGTGATAACCGGTTTACCAATTAATAGTGACTCATCAACGGCGCTAGAGGTATCAGAAATCACCACATCGGCTTGCTGAATGAGTGGAATAAGATTGTCATTTCCGGCGATTTCAAAGTCGCTGATGGTTTCAAGTTCCATATACATCTGTTGCCACTGCAATTTCGTCTTAGGATGAAACTTAAGTTGGACTTTGTATTTTCCTGACTCTGCGAGCTGTTTGATTTGTGCATGTAATGCTTCAAGCGATGTAAGGTTCGGTGAAAAAGTGGGAGCGTACAGTATAACTGGCTTTTCATTCTCTTGCTTAGTGTAATCAAAGTAGGGGTCGAGTTTTGGCCAGCCGGTTTCAATCACCGAGAAATAACCATGTTTTTGAGCGAGTTGGTTAAATGGCGCGGTGGTAATTGGGCCGTGAGTACAATACAAATCGAAGAAACCGCGGATCCCAAAGTGACCTTTCTTTTTATATTCTAATCCGTGAAATACTTGCACTTTGGCGCCTGGAAAAAAGTCAGGAACAACGTTTCCAGGTACAAATACTGCTCTGGGATTAAACGCCTTGACGTCCTCTACGCTTAGTAACTCTGCTTCATCTGGTGCGAGTGAACTTGAACTTACATCTTTACCTTTTAAAAACCACTTCACTACATCACCGTTAGCACGGATAGCATTTTGGAGGGGTCTCAGAATGGCAAAGCTATATGGCTGCTCAATGTAGAAAAGATAATGTTTAGGCATTGAAAGTCACTTATAAAATCAGAGTTTATGGCTAGCACTTGAGTGGCGCAACTAGGGCCAGAGCGATATTAAGCAAGATAATACCGCTTTTACCGCATCAATACCAAACATCAGTTACTCGGCTGTAATGTTACCGATACGTGAATGCACCTTAGTGGCTTGAGCCATCATGTTATCCATTAAGGTTTGTACTGATTCGATTTCTCGAATTAAGCCTTGAGATTGGCCAATAAACTGCACGCCATGGTCTAAATCTCCGTGGATTGTGGCGGCTTCAAGTTTTTCGGTGGCGGCACCAAAGAGCGACAGCATCTTAATTTTATCGAATTGAGATAACAGTCCTAGTAGTAGCTTCCATAAGGGCATGTCGACCATTTTGGCGGCCTTGAATGATTTTATGGTGGCCATGAAAAAGTTCATCGGGCGGCGCGTTGCCTTTTCAGCCATGGGGGTTTTCATTACTCGAGCATAAAGACCATCGAAGTTTTTGGAGTAAATCGTCTGTTCAACGTCTTTTTCTACTACAGTATCTTTGACATGTTGATGCAAAGGGCTTTCTCTAGATGTTGCAAAACGAGAGCCCATCGCAACGCCCTCTGCGCCAAGTGCTAGCGCGGCGATAAGTCCTCGACCATCGGCAAATCCCCCTGCTGCAATCACAGGTATATCGACAATATCGACTATGCTCGGCACTAAACACAGTGAAGTCACTTCACCACCATGGGCTGCGGCCTCATGACCTGTAACTAATAGCGCATCAACGCCAGATTTTTGTGCTGCTAATGCATGCTTTTGCGTCACCACAGTAGCAATGACTTTTCCGCCGTAGGCTTTAGCTGCTTGTACTAGCCAATCGCCTTTTCCTAAAGAAAAATTGATAACCGGCACTTGCTCTTCTAATGCGACTTTGGCATTTTCTTTGGCGCCTGGCATCATTAACGTCACACCAATACCAAAAGGCTTATCGGTGAGTGCACGAATTTTTCGTATTGCTTGACGTGTCTCGTCCTGACTGAGCGGGCCCGTGGCTAAAATACCTAAGCCACCAGCATTGCTCACTGCCGCAACAAGCTCAGGGACAGAAATCCAGCTCATGCCAGGTAATATAATGGGTTTTTCGATGCCGAATAATTCGGTGATAGCAGTTTTCATCATTGTTATTCTACTGGTCAGATGTGTTTATGAGCATAGCTGGAATTTTGCTTGAAGTGAATACTGGTTGTAAGATACCTGTTTAGAAAGAGGAGCTAAGATGAACGTAGTTATATTATTAGTGAGTTTAGTCATCGCGTTGGTCGTCTTGATACCGCTGTTGGAAAAGTATCAGCAGCGTTTAGGACTAGATAAAATGCAAAAGTATGCCAAATATGTACTGCCTTTATTAATGGTGACCCTGATCATTAAACTTATCTACGTTTTAGTGGTCGGGTAACAAGCGCCGAGCTATTTTTTGCGGCGCTTACCACTTTGTAATTTCAACCATCCAGGTTTTTGCGAACGGTTTAATTCACTTAAAATAAGGGTTGCCTTTTCTATTGTGATCCTAAAGTCGGCGATATCTTTGTATACCTGAACTGCGATTTTCTTTCTTTTTACCGCCGCGCCGGCATCTAAAAATGACTCGACCAATTTATTCAAAAAGCGTGTTAGCGGCGAGCGAGCTCGGGTATTATCTTTACTTTCTAAGCGTTGCGTTTGTTGCTCTAGTTTGCGCTTTATTTGTGTTAATTCGGCTTGGCTAAATTCGCTTTGGGCATTGGGCAACATTTTGAACAAGTCGAGCTTGTCAGCTAAGTATTGGCATTCAATCGCGCTGAGCTCCTCTTGCTGTAAAATTCTACTTAAGCCATTTCTAAATTCAGTTTGTGTCACGCTGCGGCGGCTCAGGCGCTCGCAATGCTGATTAAACAACTGCCACTTTTGCCACATGTAAACATAGCCCAGTCCCGCACCTTTGATATTTTGCATGCCGACGATAATTTGGTGTTCATTTGGCAGTGCTTGTTTGGCAATGATTTGGTTTAAGGGATCAGGCTTGATGTCGCTATCATGCACTAACGTACATTTGAGAGTGGCAAGTTGCTCTGCAAGCGCTGCTGTTTGCGAAAGCTTAGTGTTCAGATCTTCAACTTCCATAATCGTATAGGCAATTGTCCACGCTTCAAAACGTTTTAGAATTAGCTGATGTGTTTCATCTTCACTGTTAAGGTGTGATTGTAGTGAGTCGATACTTGAAAACGCAGACTCAGGTAGCTTGTCTGCCGTAGTATTTAATGATGCAATAAGCGCATCTCGCGATAATGTGAGCCTAAAACGCGTGAGTAAATCGCGCAGTGCGTTGTGGTCGTTATTGCTGAAAATACTGTGTAAGAGGTTTTCCAGTGCAACCATAAAGTACTTAAAGAAGCCATCGATATTGGTGCCGATCACCACAATGGCATCAAAATGCAGATCACTGGCTAGAATGTTCGCAAATACTTGCGAGCGCGCTACACGGTCGTTACGATTATTAATTAGTGCAACAATTTTCCCCTGCTTTCCCTGTTCGACGATGTTTAAGCGTTTCCAATTTTCTATCGTTGCTAGGCGTTCGTTGGCAGACATGCTATTGATAAAGCTTTGACTGATTGCACCGATCTTTGCGGTCGTAAATTGCTGAAGCACGCCAACATCGGGAATAACCCTAGAAGCCGTTTCTTTGAACACATAGTCTTTATTGATGCCAATATATTGCGCCATTTTGCAGACTAAGGCGATGTTATCCGGATGCTCAACATAGGGGTATTTTGCGAGAATGTCAGGCGTTATTTGATACCCATCACCCCAATGAATTTGAATGAGCGACGTGTTTTTTTGCTCTGCCGCCAAGTTGAGTACGGAGGCCATATTCTGCTCGGCGGTGAACACTTGGGTGTTGTAGCCCAAAAAGGCAGACATTTCTTTTGCTACATCCAAACCTGTCGGGCCCAAAATATCTTCATGATCCGGGTAGGCATTAGTAATGGTAGCAAAATTGTCTTTCATCCAGCGCACTAGAATTTTTACATATCTCGGAGTCAGGCCCATACATTCCCACAGGAAAACGTCCGCTTTTACCTGCTTTGCAAAATGTAGCACATCAGCTTGCTCCCAAATACTCGCTTTGTCGAAAGGCCGAAATAGTGGGATCTCATATTGTTCACCAGAAATTTTTGAATAGATAAGCATCGCTTCACAGCCCGTGGTCTTGCTCACGACTCTCAGCGCCAAGCTGCTAAATAAAGCCGACTTCAGCCTCTCGGTTCCTGATTTTCCTCGTGTTCCCCAGCCGCCAATGGACACCGGAATGTGTTTGCGATTTTGTTTTATTCTTTTACTGACATAAATATGCCGAGTCCAAAAGTAGCTAATAAATGCCAGTACAAAGAAAACCAGCTGCGAAATACTATTTTGATAAATGGCATCGACGTATTCTTTAAAACTGCTCCAAATTGTGAGTAGCGCTGAGGTGGCACCAGAGCGAGTATAAAGTTGCTGAATGTCTTTCGCGACAGGAAAGGGCGTTTTTGCGATGTCGCCATAGGCACTAAAGCACAGCGAAAACCCCAGTGTGTTAAGTGCATCCAAATACTTACCTTGCTCAAGTTCGTTGCCTTTTCGTAAGCGGTCTAGCTCTGCAAACTGCCATGTTATGGTCCAGTACGCCTTAAGGCGTCGCCACAAAGTTGATGGCGGAGTAACGGCTAAAATACCATCCGGCGTATAGGTTTTGGCGTCTTCTTTACTGTGGTCATTAGTCAGTACACTTAGCAAAAAGTCGAGTAATGGTAGATGTGGTCGACTCGTTTGTTCGGCGATATTAAAGAGCAATTCCCCTGGCACTTTTGTTTCGCTAATTTCCGCGGTAGTGCAGCTAGGGACGTGGATCGATACGCTGGGCTTTTTCGCTTTGGTGTGGGAATAGCTTTGACGTTTATCGGTACTTGGTTGTCTTATTTCGTGTATTACTCGCCATAATCTTCTTGCTTGACGATAGCCTTGTTGGATACGCCAGCCAGCTTTTGTTTTTGAGGCATTAAGACTTTGACCGCGCTGTGCAATATAAGAAAGTGAGCGACCCAGTTCATCACGAGACCAAGTTGCCAGTGCGTCACTTTGTTCATTGGCTTCAAGAGAAGCATTGAGCTGCGCGATGATGGCTTGATGATAGAAGCTACCTAGCTGCTCTCTGGCTCTGGTGATATAACGGCAAACGGCGATGTTTGTTTCGTTCGATAAACAGTTATTTAAGGTATCAATAAACCGTTTGAAGCAGAGATCGGCTTGATTTGATTCAAGTTGCATATTCAGCATAATACGCGCGCTTTGCTCAAGCGCTAAGCGCTTGAGCTGCATACTAAAGTCGCCAGTTAGTACGCGTTGCCACAGTAAAAATGCAAAGTCCTGTTGGCAAAAGCGGTCTGCGGATAACTGTTTTATCAAGGTAAAAAGTACGGCATTCTCATTCTCTTGCTCAAACCGCTTGGCGATTAACTCTTGTGCAAACGATGTGGGATAAAACTCGACAAACTCTAGCGTAACCTGGCGCACCCTAGGTAAGGTGTGCTCGCTGAGTGCACAAAGCATGTTGAGATCTTTTTCTGTAAGCTTTGGCTGGCTGACAATAATTTTAGGAAAGATACTCAAAATATAAAGTACTTCGGCATCAACTTGCTGACTATTTTCAATGTCGTTCGCTTCTTCAAGCAAAGCCCACATGTAGGCACGAATAAAGGTGGGGCGTTGATGTATTAAGATCTCTAAAATATCGACGGTGGCCTGATAGGGCATATTGTCAGATTCAAGCAATTCAATAAGTTTGGCGATAAGCTCTGCGTCTAATTCTGAGTCAACCTCATAGTTGTTTAAGGTTGCGACCATATTCACCAGTGCGCGGATCAAGCCATGACGAATATGTTGATTTTGACTATGGGCGAGTAAATTTAAGCAAAATGGCTGTAAATCCAAGCGTTGCCAGGCATTTTCTAGGGTATCGTGGTGAGCACGTAAATATCGATTCGTTAGCGCCCCAAGTTTGGCGATTAAAAATTTAACCTGTTGCTCAATAGCGGCAACTTGATGTTGATATCGAGCAACGACAGCACCTTCGTCAAACCATCGTGAAAAAGCTTTTTTATCTTGTTCTAACGCGGCTTTAGTGGTGCCAAGTTCTTGAGCATATGCAATAATATGAAGCTCTTTTTCACTGGCAAATTCAGACTTAGCGATACGCTGTACAAATCCGGTGTGGGATACCTCAAGCAGCAAAATTTGCTCATGTAGAGTCTCAATTTTATGGCGTAAAAAGGCGATAGATTGAAGTACCAGCCAGTCGGTTTCATCCTCGTTTTCAGGGCGATTGTAAATGAGTTCCCATGCACACAATTCGTCGATCAACGCACTGTATTTATGTTGATACAAGTTCAGCCAAAACTTTTCAGTTTCGGCAAAAAATAGGGCTTCTAATTGACTCTTTAAGGCTTCAACGCTCATGTAAATCTTGCTCTAATAAATGACTTAGCTGTAACGATTCAAAAATAATTTCATCGTGAGCATAGGGGGCAAAAGCGGTTTGCTGTAAGTTGCCTAAACGTACTTGTAGCCCAACCTGATGGGTATTGTTAAACCAGTCTTGAGTCCAAGTTACACCTAACCAACCTGCGGTGTTATGACTAAAGTCAAAGCCCGTTTGCCAACCTAATTGAGTTAAGTATTGCCACGTTGGATTGGGGCGGTTCTGATCGGCAAATACATAGCTTGATGTTAATCCGGCATGGAAAATATGGCCTTGATAAAACTGATACCAATCAAATGAAAACAGTGCATTGTCGAGCGTTTGCCAATCTTGATTTGACGTCAGGGTAACGCCGGAGCTGAAGTAACTATCAACCCAAGGCTGATAGCGCAGCCCAGCATGCGCTTGCCAGCCGTGCTTGTGATTATTACGGTAAAAGGTGTACATATCAGGGCCAATTTGCTCGTCTGCAATAAATTCGTCCTTGCTGATACTGGTGTAAGTGTAAAAAGGCTGCCACCACCAAATGCTTCTAAAACCGCTGTTATAACGGTGAATTTGGCCAAATTTTGCCGAAATACTAGAGCTTAAATGGGTTTCACTGATTGCCGTTGCATCCTGCCAGCGATTACGCATTCTTGCTTCTGCAAACCAGTTCGACTGCTGCGAGAGCCAATCATATTGACCATTGATAGAGAAGGTGTCTTGGTGATGATTATCCATCGTGTAGAAAGTATCGATGCGGTACCAGTTATTTTCATCCTTCATTCTCAATGATAAACCTAAATCGAGTGTAGTACGGCTAGGGCTAGGCTCCGTTGTCTGTACAATGTCGTCGCTATCAATATTCAAAAAGCCTTCGACGCCAGTGCGACTCTCATCAGTTTCAATGCGAGCCTGCTGAAATACGGGTTCAGCACTTGTTGGTGTTAACTGTTGCTTGGTTTTTAAGAACATTGGCACTTCAGGTACTAGGTTAACGCGGTGCAATGTTGGGCTTAACGTCCAGATAGACATGCGTGCTAACGTTTGCTGCTGTTGGCCGGTTAGTGATACTTGTCCTGCTGGGTGAAAATAGGTGGCTTCACTTCTTATACCATCGGCAAAGGTTTCAATTTTAATCAGGCTATCTCGAGTTAATTTCGCCGTGATTGGGGTTGTTTCATCAGAGCGATAAAAAATCTGCCTCGTATCCAATGGGATATCATGCCATTGACCTTGGTCGAAGTATTGCGGACGTACACTCACACTTTGTCCCGATAGAGGGTTGAGCCAACGCAATTGCAGCAGTCCTTGTCGTGTCTCGATTTGTTTAATGCCGTAATAGAGCGGTTGCGTTGGCTGCAGCGAAATCACATCACCTTGATTTGGCCCCACCAGCTCTACATCAGCAGGCGGTGCTACAACTTGCTTGGCGGAAGAGTAAGCAAACTTTACTCTTACTTGAACTTGTTGATACTCAGAAAAATCAATAGTCAGTATTTCGTTTGCTCTGAGTGGCAGGCCTGACGGCGGATTTTCTGTGAGGTGTGCGGTGATCTGGTCACCAACGCTTTGCGCCGCAGGCGTATCAACTTTTACCTTTTGTGTGCCAACATAGCTAGTGTATTGTTCCGCAGCAAGCCATTGACCATAGCGCATCAGGCGGGCATATAAATCGGTTAAAACGGCATCACCCGATAAGCTTGGGTGCAGACGTTGAAGGACCCTGTTGTAGCTTTCATTAGACAGTGTTTGCTGGCTCAATTGATACAAGGCATTTATCGCAATTTCTCTGGCGCTGAGGTCATTTGCTATGCGCGCATCAGCGCGACTAACCAAGTCTGCAGACTTATCTACAAAAGCCGGAGTATCAGCGGTTTCTGGTTGTACCCGGATCTCTACAAACAACTCATTATTACTGAAAAGCGTGAGGCTTTCATCTGCCGCTAATTGAATATATTGCTGCGATGCAATAGATAATCGAGTCGTTTGTGGCTGCAATTGTAAGTTTGCTGCAATATCACTAAAGATGGGTAAAATTCGGGTTTTGGCGTTGTGTTCATACAGCAGCCATTGAGTATTTTTGTATTCTTGTCCTTGGTATGCTGCACGCGCACTTAGCTTGACCGTCAAAGGCGTTTTAGCAACCAGTTTGATGGGTTTTCCCGAACCTAGCGGGTACAGCTCAGTTTGATCATCCATTGACTCCACGACTTGTAAACCATAGTGATTAAGGCTGTATTGAGGCTGGGTTAGTTCGTCCGTTTGAATTGCCGCGACTTGTTCGGCCTGTTTTGGTGTTAATGCCATTTGCTGGCTTGTCCACAGCGCTTCTTGCTGAAGGCCGGAATCAAGCAGGTATGTCAACAGGATATCATTGCATTGATATTGCGTGATATCGCTTTCGTGAGCTGCGCATAATAGGCTAGCTTGGATATACTCATTCAGCGCTAAATATCTCGTGAGTAGTTCATTGGCGGCGTACTCTCTTAAAGATTGGGCAGTGCTTTTTAGCAGCGATTTTAGTAACACCTCGGCGTTTCCACTGCGTTCTAGCTGAGTCAAAATAGCAATATTAAGCTGCCAAGCCATTAACGTAACTTGCTCACTATGCCCACTCAAATACGGCTTCAGTTTTGCAAGTGCTATGAGTGGTTTGGTCTTTGCTACCATTTGTAGTTCCGCAAGCACTTTAGTGGCGGTAAACTGGTCGTGGCTGTCTGTCTTAACTCTTAGTTCCGGCGCACTCAGCCCACTCAGTGATAAATGGTAAGTGTCCGCTCGATTTTGTTTGCTTCTTGCAAGTAGACCTTGAACGAGTGGCCCTTGGCCTAGCGCCTCTTGCGTCATGGTCAAGAAGTCGGGAAATGGTTGTAAGCGGTTTACTGCTACAGCGATATCAAGCGCTTGCTTAGCCCCTTCAATCATCACAACTTTGGATGCTGGATTTATGTGTAGAGTAAGTCTTTGAAAATGACTGCTAGGCGCAACAAGCAGCGTATGTTGGCCATACTCGCTGGAGATGGTTAAGCGCTCTTGCGTTCTTGCTCGAACATACAAGGTAATTGCATTATCAACTCTCACTATATTCTCAAGATGATACTTCAGTGGTTGAGACGAGGTAATGTAATTGACTCGCTGAGCGCTTGAAGTGAGCAACACTTGCCCAGCGGCGCTGCGGCTGCCCAGTGTCACTCCACTTATCGCAATATGATGAGTGAGCGGTTGAGGGGAACTTGGCGTTAAAAAATACACCGTAGAGGCAATATCGTTAAGCATTTGCTTACGTTTGACCGCCAGCGCCGTGTCAGAAGCGTTAAAAGTAAGTGGAGAAGTATCACCATTTATGTAAAGGGCGCTAAGCTGCTCGTTCAGCTGTTTATTCCAATACGGATTAAATAGCGACTCTTGCTGCTTTATTCCCGCATTATCGTCGTAAATACCACGGTGCATTTGTAGTAAGTTAAGGTAGGTAGGCACCGATGTTGTGATTGTGAGATAACTACCTTGCGGGATGGCGATATAATCTTGGTTAGACAAGCCGACTTTAGGCTCAAGGTACTCATCCGCTTGGATATCTGATATTGCAATGGTGCTGATAACCTCACCGTTGACTTTAATTGTGACAGTACCGTTTTGCGCAATTGCGTGTAGATCTTTTCGAACCTCTAGTTTGAGCTTTTTGGCGTGTTCAAAGAATACGCTTGTCACTTGTGTAGGTTGTAGATAAAACCAGCGCTCTGTATCTTGCGCTAATTGCAGTGTTTGGTCGTCAAGCCCTGGCAGTCTGAGCGCTCTTCGATACGGATCTCTGTGGCTGTGCATGCTGCCTTGCCAAAGCGCGAGAGATTGAGTGTTATCACCGGTGTAAGCAACCTGAATTAAGCGATTTTGTGCTATTGCACTCAGTTGGCATCTGGATTGAATACATAACCAATCGGACGTTGGAATGGCACGTCGTAGCTTTGGAGTTTCCCCTGCAAAAAACTCGAATGTATCGAGGGCACTAGGTGTTGTGACTAACCATGCGTGACTTGGCAAAAACAGCCACGCTTTTTGCCGAGGTGCAAAGTGCTTGTTAGCATTGGCTTGGATAAATTGCATACGTGACAGATCAACCCATTGGGCAGCCGTTTGTATCCCTACCTCATTGGCTCGGGATATCGTTGCAAACAGCAGTAGTGTCATTATAAAAGTGATTGCACGCATTTAGTAAACTGCTCTAGTTGTTGATTGTTATTAATTAATTGCTTTCTTGTTTGATAGCTTAGCTCAATATGGATGAAGCTATATTCAGGAAGCGCAAGCTGATGCATGATATTTTGCGTCCCGCCAAGTTCTTGCACTTCTTGAGGGTAAATCAGCGCCCGATAACCTTGCTTAACAAGACAAGACTTCAACTTCCATAGTGCGTCGTCATTCGCTTTACCTTGGCTCAAAATTATTTCGCTTAGTTTACCGCCGTCGGTTTTTCGCTTCTTCTGACTAAACCCATGTATTTGGAACACTTTTGCTGTTGGGTGTAAAGATGTAAAAGCTACGATAGCTGACGCGTGAATATTGTGAGGTTGCTTGGCGTAATCATAGGTTTTACCGGTGTCGTTGTTATCGTATCTGTGTTTTGTATTGCTCAGTAACACTTGGCAACTGTGCTGGAAAATGTGCGCACCAATGGTCAGCGTATGTTTATCATGAAAGCGATGTGGAACAGACACCACGCAAGGCCGATGCTTTGGCGCATACGTGACTTCGCCGTGCGCTTCACTTTGAGGCTTTGGCGTCAATGTAAACTGCTCTGCTTGGTGCGTAAATTGCCAGCCATCGAGCGCTACGGGTTGTTTAAACCAGCGCGTCATTTTGCTGCTGTCTGGAATCGCAGCGTTAACATTCAATGACAGGCACAATGTAATGTAAAGTGCGCAGCGACTAAGGCGTTTCATCTTGCCACCAGTTTAATGTTGCATCAGGTTGTTCATGTTCCTCTAATACACTTATCCAAACATCATGTGAAAAGCTGAGCGTCATGGTTTTAGGCGATGTTAAGTCTTGAAATAGCGGCAAAGTAATACTTGGATACTCGTACAGCTCTGTGTGATTAGGGTTAAAAAACATCCTCGTTTGTGCAGGGTTTAGGTGTAAGGCAAAGTGTTTAGCTAAAATCGTGTATTCATCGCTTGGGGTGATTACCTTAGTGCTATCCAGAGCGGTTGCTACCGTGATTTCAGCTTGAGGTTCGGCACTAAACACTTTGACGACCAAAGCGTTAGGTTGCAAGTTATTCTCACTAACAGCAACGGTAAGTGGCGTTGTTTTTGCCACTTTGTACAGGCGGATCTTCCGCACGGTTCTTGGAAGCCCTTGATTGATGAAAAGTGCTTGGGTGTTCGCTAACTCCTCTATTTGTAAGCTGTTTAACGGAACTTCAAATAATGTAGGTTTGCGCTTTTGCTTCACAATCACACTGCTTGGGTAGCTTGTTGCTTTACCGAGCTTAAAGAGTGCAGATTTAGTTACCTGACGATATTCAAACTCCATTTGCGGTACTGAGTTATCAAAGTAAGCTTGCTCAATGGGCACCAACGCGATATCCGATACAGCTAAAAGCTGATCTAAGTCTTTGGAGCGGTATTGAGGCAGCAACTCAGGTACTTCAGGTGGCGCTTCAAATAAGCGCACCGATGCTATCTGCTTTTGAGTGTGAAAGAGGTAATGGTTGTCGGCCTTTTGGCTAAACCATGCGTCAATCCCCTGATAAATTGGGCTTTCAGGGTCGCACACTGGGTCACAGCGATGATTCAGATAATTAAATGTTGGGCTGCGGGCTTGCAGCTTCACCATCGCGTCTTCGGCTTCAATTTTGATTTGATTAACGTTATCTGGTATTGCCAAATAACGCTTCTCTGCGGTTGGTAAGGTTTGTCGCTCCGTGGTTTCAGTTATCAGTCTATCAAACAAAGCTTGCTCCGCCGTTGCGGTAAAAACATAGTCCTTGATCCGCTCATTGTTGCTATAGAGGCTCACAGAGAGAGTGCTGCCAATGGGCGCACGCCACTCTAAAGCGATATCGCTTTTAGGGGAGACTTGATAGTAAGCCGGCGTTTGCGCGTTGAGCATATAATAGTAACTATGCAACGGGACTATAGGGTCGACGCCATTGCTAAATACCCGAATGCTGGTGGGGGCGCTTGCGCTAACGGTAACAAGGCCAGCTGGTAAGTTGCTTAGTTTAGCTTGCGCAGCGGATAGCACCTCAGGCGTTAGTGGCTTTGGCGCATCGAGTTGGCGTAAATCGTGCCAAACAAAAGTGAGATTTGCATTCTCGGAATGGCTTAATAAATATTCCGTGTGTTCATAGACGCGAAAACTTGCGCTTAGCTGCTCAGAAATAAACAAACTATCTAAGTCTAGCTGGGTCGAGAAATCATGATTAAGCACATTGTAGGGCAGTGACTCGTATAACAAGTCAGCACGAAAGTCGATGTTAGGCACGCCCTGTGGCGCTAGCTTTTGCCAATCTAACATGACCGAATTGTATTTTTCTTCGTTGGTTAAGGCGTTTTCACCTATGGTGTGGTAATTCGTCATGCGTTCACGCCATTCGGTTGGCCTTTTCAGCCATGCTTTGGCGGGGTCGGTAATACTGTTACTGGTTTGGGCATGGACGCGTACCACCACGCCTTTAAGCTGAGCATTTTCTGGTATTAGCTTTAACATGATGGTTGCAGCCTGTTGTAACTCTTCACGATTTAAATAAAAGGATTGCCCAGACGCCACGGCCAACGCTTCACGGTTTTCAATGATCTGTTTTACCTGTTGCTGAAAGTCGTTCGAGGCAGCTTTAGCTGCATGATGATAAGTACCGCGATAAATAATCGCTCCTTTTGCATCAAGTAACTGATATTCAATAGCATAGTTGACAGGCTGATTATCCAACGGCTGCGATTCGAATATTCCATTAGACAACACCCGAACAGACATAGTCCGAGACGCAGAAAAAGAAAACTTCAGTGCACTGTCGGTTTTTAGCCAATGCACATTGGAGCGAATATTAAACAGGGTAGAGGTATTTGAAGGCTCCGCCGATTTTACCCACACAAATAAAGTGACGGCGAACCAAACAAAAAGTAGCAGCAGAGCCGTAAAAATAGCAAATCGTAATATCTGCTTAATCCAGTACATAACGCCCCTCATGAACCGCTTTTGCATAAGTGGCTAAATCAATAACGCGATTTCTTCTTGGTAAGTATAGCGCGAGCAGTGCGTTATCTCGGGTAAACATTAATCCCAGCTCACCATTTCTATGCGTGCTAAAGGCGCTTATTTTACACAGGCTTTCAAATTGACAAAGTGCTTGGAGCACAGGTAAATGTTGGGTGGTGGCATAGCGCCCTGTGGCCACTTTAAGTGCGTCAATAAATTGCGCACTGGCCTCATGCCAATCATTTGGAGAGAGGGCAAGCAAATCGATTACTTTGAGCCTAGGTGTGTGTGCAACGGCTAAAAGGCGTTGCAATAAAGCATCATTGGTAATGGCAAAGTGCGATTTAAAATCCGATGCCAACCACAGTGCCGCTAACTCACTTTTTGGTGCGAACAGCTGATATCCCGACTGTGGTGTGGTACCGAGCTCTAAGCCTCTTGTTGCTTGTTGTCCTAATACGGTTTGAGTATTAACACCAAGATCAGCTAGCACCCTTTGTAGTGTAGCAATGGTGTCATTATGAATAGGGTTAGGCGTTGTGAATTGATATGCAAGCGCTGAAGGTCTGATGCTTGCCGGCGCGCTATGACTGCGGATCTGTAAATTAAGTAAGGGGTTGTCATAAAAGTAGCGCTGTGCACTTTGATACACCACATTAAATAATGATCGCACGTTGTCGGCTGCCATTACATTTGCATCGATGCTGGTATACGGATGAGCACCAGCGATTGCCAGTAACTTTGCATGGGTGGCCGTAAACAACTGCCCAGAGAACTCCAAGGTGTTACTTTCAAAGAGTGGTCTAGGCACTGCAATGGTGAGGGATGGTTTAGCCAGCAAGGCAATAAAGTACACCCCTTGACCCAAATCATAGGCAGATTTGGTATCTAAAGGAGAAAGTGCAACGAATTGCCCTTGATTATTTTCAACTAAAGTTAATTGGTACTGTAATAGGTTTGCTACGCGATTTATCTGACTCAGCCTTACCCCAAGCGTTTCCGGCGTTGTCACTATCTCAAGGTTTTGGGTGATAGCAAATAACGGCCTTAACACTTCATATTCCCACAGTGCAGCACTGGTATCGCTCAGTGAGCTAAATGCACCGCTGCCTTTGGCGCTAATGTGACTGGAAAATGCTTCAATAAGTGCCTGTATGCTCTCATCGCTTGTGCTTATTTTATCCATGTCTTTGTCGATGCGTTGCAGGCCATATGCGCTTAGCAACGACGAATAGCTATCCGAGCTTAAATACGCCTCAATCATCTGGCCATGGAATTGGCTGTAAGGTAAAGGCGCATTTGCCGCGAGACCAAAGTGTGCATCGTTGATGTTAAATAAGGTAGCAAGTTCAGATTGTTGCACTGAGCTTGGCACACTGTTAAATATCCACATCTGTGCGTCTTCTTTTAAACTGTGTTGGTGCATCAATTGGCTTACTTGCCGATTAATTTCTCTGAGTTGGACGACCTCTGGAATATCCATCGCCATAAAAAAGTCACTATAGAACTCGCTTTGTTTACCGTTCTTATCGCCACTTTGGTTAGGTCGCGCATTGCCAAACGCCATTGCCTGGCTTTGCCAATAGGAAAACAATATCCCACCAGCCTCACTGGCAAGCCGCTCTGCAGTGGGGTAGGGGACGCTGATGATATGGGCTTTTTGAGCAGTTAAATTAATGATAAACAGACCGCGCTTGTGATCTTGTTGATTGTCTTTTATTACTAAAAATTGTGTTGTACGTTGCAAAGAAAAGTTGGCTTGTCGCAGTAAGGTGGCGGCCTCGACATAGTGTGACTCACTATCCTGCTTAAGCAACCTAATTGCTTGTTTAAAGTGGCTACGTTGCTGCTCGGTCACATATTGGCTGACATTAACGTTAGCCGCATTTTGAGTATACAGCTGGCTCTTGTAATTACTGATCACTTGACCGAGCGTTAAATCGCTGGCTGTTTCATTTATCGCTAATGTATTACTTTGTACGAATAGGCTTGGAATAACCATAATTGCAAAACCGATACAGATGGCGATAAAGCCACCAACAATTGAAGTTTGAAAAGTTGCACGGATCACAAGGCCTAGCGCATTTTTTTGGCAAATTTTAAGGGCGAGTAAGGTCGATAGCATGTAGCCAAAAGCAAAGGTATCGGTCACTTTTAAGGTTGGGAAGTAACCGACGACGACGTAGTTTAAAATCAGTTTGTAGACAAAGCCAATATTAAAAAACAGTAGCATGAGTCGCGCGCCTTCGATATTGGCGTGTTTTAAACGAGTAAAGTTTAAGACTACATATCCAAAGACCAAAATAATCGCTGTTTCTACGAATGATGTGAGCAGCTTAGTGGGTTGCATCAGTTGTAGTGCTAGCAGCGCTGGCAGCATAATGCCATTGAATTCCCAGCCGTACTTTAAATTAGCCCTTGATGCGATAAAAGCGGTGATCACCAAGATAATATAAGCTTTAGGGGCTGCAATAATGGAGGCCGCAACAGCTTCGTACATGACGGCAAGATTGGCAATGCTAAAGTTGGTAAACGTCATCAATCCAAAACGAATGATGATATAGGTAACAATCAACTGAATAGCGGTGACTTTTATGCCATATTTAAAGCCACCATTCCACATTACATTGGCGGTTAAGGCGATGATAATCAGCCCGAGGCTATACAGCTGTGCGGCGTAATCAAAAGTGATGTCCCATTGTGTTAAGTACGCGGCGACCAGCGGCCAAAACAGCACATCCATGGTAACTCGAACAATAATGCTTAACAAAACGATGGCAAAAAATCGGTCACGGCCAAACATTTCTGCATAGCCCAGTCGCTCAACAAGTGTTTTGGCAAAAAACCGCATTAAGCTATAAACAACAATGGCCTCAACAATGATCACCCAAGCCGATGTTGGGCTCACGATAAATAAAGGGACTAGGTAACCTGGAACCACTAAACCAGTTAACGGGAAGCCAAACCTTAGATTGAAAAATGCGACAACCGCGATGCCTATCCAAACACACGTGATAACGGACTGCCCAAGTCCGCCCGCGCTTGGGAATAGCGTCAGCGCCCATTCCATCTATTCGTCATCCCACTCTTCAGGCAAAAGTTGCTCATTAACCGCAAGCTGCTCTGACAAGTGTGTTAAAAAGGCTTCTTTATCATCTAGCTGAGATAACTGCTCGCCAAGGTCAATAAACTCAAATAACACCCCGCTGGTTTCAAATGGGGTACTAGTGTTAAGGCTGGTTGATTGTTTGAGTAAGGCGCGAATGCTTAATAAATAAGTTCGATTGTCTAAATATACGGGTAATACGATTTTGCCACGTTTTAAGGTTAAATAGCGCAGCTTTCCTTTAGCTTGTTCACTATCCATCTCGGTACAGCGACAAAGTAAGTCTAAGGCGGACATGTCGAAAATAGACAGCTTATGCTCTCTCGCAAAGCGTTCAAGAGATTCATTTACCTGCACAATTTGGCCAAATAAGTTATATAAAATACTGGCACTGTGAAGCTGGTTGAAGACATGCTCCAGTGAGGTGAGTTTTTGATCCATCTCATTAATTGCATTTTTGATTTTATGACTTAGTGGCTCTTTCAGAGAAAAGGTCAGCGCCCGAGTCAGTGTGCTTTTGAGGTTTTTTTGCTCAGCAGAAAACACTTTATAGTGGAATAATAATTCACCGATTTGATGTGCAAAGAGATTTACATTTTTAATAAATGCTTGCTCATCAAAGTTGTCTTGAGGAGTGACGGTTAGTGCCCAAAAACCCCGAACATCACCTGCGTACATCAAAGGTGCGATATACTGCTGCTCATCTTCCGCTAGATGTTGGAAGAAAGGGCGGGTAATTTTGATAGCACCGAACGCTTTGATTGCATCGGAATAAGGTACTCGCTCGTAATCTCGTCGCATCTCTAAGATATCACTGAGCTGACAGTGTATTGCGCGTATTTCAGTTACTCGGTGGTCACCCTCTAAGCGAGTGAGAAAGATACTTCTTCTCAGATTAAGCTGCTGATTAACTAGTTGGATGATTGCATCCCAAGGTTCATTATGCTCGAGAAAGTGCCGTGGTAGATATCGACCCATCATACGTTGTTGGATCAGGGCTATCAGAGATTTTAAGTTTTCTTCTTCTGACCATTTCAAAGAGATAAACACCCAAAGTAGCGTCAGCCATATTAAAGATAGCAGCTCACCAAGCGGCAATAACACGGAGTACCAATGATGCGCAGCAAGGCCGCTTATGATCAGTAATATGCTGGTGGATACCGCAATGATGACATTGGTCTTGGTCGCATTTCTTTGGTACCACACTAAGAAAAATATTGATGCTAGTACCATGAGTGCGACTATCGTCACTTTATTTAAAGGCTGAATAAAGCTGTCGGATGCAAAGCTATTGGCGATAAATGCCTGTAGGTAAACTGGCGGAAGTTCTTGCGCACCAAAATAAGCATTACTATTTAAGCGTGAAAACTTTGAATGCTGAGCAACTAAGATGACCTTTTCGCTGAGTTGTGCTGTGAATAGGTCACCATCAAGTACTCTCTGTGCACTGAATTTTGGTAGTGAATAATAAGGCAGCGAGTAGTCTATGATTTTGTTGAGGTATTCACCATGCTGCGGAAATATCTTATCCCACAGTATGTCACATGTGCTTGCTGGCGGTGCAAGGCTGATTGCGCTGCCATACCAATTTTCTGTTTCCAACAGACAAACCGATTGCGTATTGAATGGATAGTAAATCGAGCCGCCGTTTTGTTGTGGTGAAAGTTCGGTATTTGCAAAAAACACAACGGCTTTTGGTTCATAGTCAGAGAGTATTTTTGCCAACTGCTGATGTTGTTGCTGTAAGTTTTCTGCTTCAATCACGACTACTTGCGTTGCTTGCGTAGTGTTGAGCTTAGAAAACCATTGTAATCCAATTAGGTTTACCTGTTTATATAAGCCGGACGCTGAGGCGATCAACAAAATAGCGAATAAGCTCATAAATAGCCAAAACTCACGTTGGCGTTTTATAAAGTTTAATTGACTAAAAACCGACATGCCTTTTCACTCTCTTATTGCTGGCTAAAAGTGAGAGTCAGCTCAATCGTCTTCGCTACTTTTACTTTGATAAATTCTAGGCCATGGATTTGTGCGCTTTGCCACTGACCGTTTTGAAGCAGCACAGGGCGCTGCCACGAGATCATCGCAATATCATCTAAAAATAAGGCACTTTCACCACTACTTGGTGGCGCCATGGAGAGGCCAAACTGGACGCCACGAGCAGGCAATCCTTCATCGCCAAGCACAACGGAATCGTCAGGTAAGGTAATATCTTGTCTAAACGTTTGCCACTCATAACTACCTGCAGGCTTTAATTGGGGCGTTGACTCAGAAAAGATAAGGCTATCTTCTGATGTCAAGATACGAATATCAGCCTTAAACTCACCAGCGTTCTCTCCTTTGGCATAACCAAAGAGCGAGAGCTCATGGTAAGCCTGTGCCGTGCTCGGCGCCGGCGTAATAGGCATGGTACGAATTGTGTGTTTGAACGGCACACGCGTTGGTGTTTCGTTAAATTGCGTTCGTTGTAGACAAAGTCCTTGTACGCCACGATATTTGCCGACTAAACATGGCGCGATATCGTCGGCCTCAATTAACCAACGAGAGACTTCCCCTTTTTCGTTATCGCTGTCCCAGTCTTCAAAATCCCCAAAGAACAATAAGTCTCGACCAAGCACAATCTCTGCTTGAGCATCACTAGCCGTGAGTTTGCTAAGGAACTCAGCACTGCTTGAATATTGGCGTAAATCGACAATATGCTCACCGGCTTCTAAGGTAATAACTTGTTGCTCGGTTGCTTTTGCTTGAACCGGTTTATCAAAGGTGACTTCTGCAAACCCCGGGCGCAATGAGATACCAACTTCGGGTGAAGAAAATTCAGCGATACGTTTTAGTAGGGCATTGGCAAGATCGCCACTTACAAACTTAGGAACATAGTCTTCTAGATAAACGGGATAGGCTTTTAGTGCACTGATTTTAGGTGTGCCTGCAGTTTCTAACTCTACCACTGCTATCAGTCCCAAAAAGGTTTCAAGACGATTTTGCTCAAACACAAAGTTGCCTAGTCCAAGTATGCTTGGTACGCCATTGTATAAGCCAAACCCTTGCGCAACGTGAGGATGATGCGCAATCATCAAGTTAGCGCCATTTTTGGAAAGTAAATCAAAGCGGTTTGAAATATACGCCGTTGGTGCGTATGAATACTCATCACCGCCGTGAAGCTGAGCCACAACAAAGTGGCCGTTGTTACTGGCTTGCATCACCGTTTCTTTCATGCCATTGGTATCTGTTAGATCGGCAGCTCCCCCTTTAGCATCCGATGCCACATAAGTAACGGTATGTTGATCGCCTGTAATGGAAGTCGCAGACACAAAGTCTATGGTTGCTTCACCAAGGCTTAGGCTATAGGGCTTAAATGCCTCTGCCGCGCTTGTGCCCGCGCCACTGTGTTTAAGTCCCGCTTGCTCGACGTACTTCAAGGTTTCGTTCAGTCCAGATGCTTGATAGTCATAAACGTGGTTATTGCCAAGTGCGACATAGTCAATACCCAAATCATTGAGGGCAATTAATGACTCTGGCAGACTAAAAAATGCAAACTCTTTACTTGGATGGACCGTGGTTGGGTTTTTTAGGATTGGAGACTCCAAGTTAACCGAAGCAAAATCGATATGTTTAAATAAAGGATGCATAAACTGCACCAGCGCTTGGGCATCAGGTCCTGCGCTTTGGGGCTGGATAAGTCCGTCAGGGGTGCTGGGCAATGAATTCCCCATGGTAATGAGGTCAGGGTTGAAATAACGACGCCCAAACATGGTATCACCCGCGAAAAGTACGGTTTTTAGCGTGCTCGACTTAGCTTTTAGTTCAAGCGTGAGCTGCTGTTCATTGTTATTTTGATTCGCAAAGGTAAAAACCAAGGGTAAATAATCGGGGTGAGATATTTCTGCAACATAAGCGCCGTATGCTAGAGCCGACAGGTCAAATACACCATCGCTACTTGAGGTAAATGACAGATCATTTATCGTGAGGCTGGCATTGGCGATGGGCATCGCTTTTGTGTTTTGCAGCAACACGCTTAAGTTGGGCGTCTCGTTATCCCTATCTTGTTGGCTTTTATCTTCATCCTTATCTATTTGTGAAGGACCTGTTTCATTTGGGTCCTCTACTGAGCAGGCCGTGAGCGCAAATAGTAATACTAAATTTAAGATTTTTTTCATTGTGGCCAGCCTGCTTTCAAAAAAGATACATTATCCAATTCTTTAGTATTATATCTGTAACTCTTTATGCGTTGCAATCCTTTGAAATGGAATGTAAGTTTCCAAATCAAAAACTTAACAAGCGCTGAAAAATGTCTTAAAAAACAACTTTTTTCAGTTCTTCATTAGTATAGGACAAGAATTTGCGAGGATAGCTAAAATTCTGTTCAATATTCTTTACGTTTTTCTAGTCGGCCAGCTATTCTTAGAGTATGATCTCGTCAATTGTGAAAACCCGCTTTGAGGAACAAATGCGTCTAGAGATACATTGCGCTGACCGTATTGGTATTGCCCAAGAAATTCTCAATATCTTGGTGAGTTACCGTGTCGATTTGAAAGGTATAGAAGTCGATTCAGTAAATTGTCGAATGTACGTGAGCTTTCCACCCATCGAATTTGAACAGTTTCAGAAGATTATGCCTGAGATCCGCCTAATCGATGGCGTTGAAGATGTTCGTACTACAGCGTTTTTACCGTCAGAACGTGAACATAATGAGCTGAATACTTTGCTCAGTGCGTTGCCTGATGGTGTAATTTCTATCGACGCTAAAGGCTGGGTACGTCACTGCAATGACGCAGCTTGTCGCGACCTTAACATGGTTGAAAAGGAAGTGATCGGTGCCAACATTAACAACCTTTTGAAAGGGTTTAACTTTACCCGTTGGTTAGAAGGTAAAGAGGTGTTAGGCCAGACAACCCGTGTAGAAGTGGGCGGGGAAGATTTTATTGCTGATATTTTGCCAATTTCGGTGCCCCAAGGGATCGAAGGCGATGTATTAGCCGGTGCGGTGATTAACATTAAATCGCAGTCGCGATTAGGGCAGCAAGTCAGTGCGTTTCGTCGTTATGGTCAAGAAAGTTTTGCGACGATTCATAACCACAGCACAGCCATGCGTAGAGTCGTGCGTGAAGCCAGAAAAATGGCACAGCTAGAAGCGCCAATTCTGATCACAGGTGAAACTGGTACGGGTAAAGAGCTATTGGCTAGAGCATGTCATTATGCGTCTAACCGTTCGTTAAAGCCGTTTATCGCGCTTTCTTGCGCTTCGCTGCCAGATGATGTTGCCGAGTCAGAGCTGTTTGGTTATGCAGGCTATGAAGAAAATGCAGCGCCAAAACGTGGTGTATTAGAACAGGCTGATGGTGGCACGGTATTCCTCGACGAAGTGGGTGAAATGTCAACCCAGTTACAGACTAAGTTACTGCGTTTTTTACAAGACGGCACGTTCCGTAAAGTCGGTGACGAGAATGAAGTTAAGGTTAATGTTCGCATTATAGCTGCAACGCAAAAAGATTTGCCAGCAATGGTGCAAGAGGGCGTATTTAGAGAAGATCTCTACTATCGCATTAACGTGCTAACACTTGAAATTTCTCCGCTGAGAGATAGAAAAGCAGATATCGGGCCTTTGGCTGAGCATTTTGTACAAAAATATGCCCAGCAAAATGGTCATCCAGCGCCAACACTTGCTAGAGAATGTATTGAGTTTTTAGAGAATTACCCTTGGCCTGGTAATGTGAGGCAGCTAGAAAACGCCATTTATCGTGCGGTTTCGTTGCTTGATGATAAAGAACTTCGTACTGAGCATCTAAACTTACCGACTTTTACCCATGACTTAGGTTATTTGGAGTCTGATTTTGAAGGGACGTTAGACCAAGCGGTGAAGCGATTTGAAGCAACCTTGTTGCGCAAGCTTTACCCCGCTTATCCGAGTTCAAGGCAACTGGCTAAGCGTTTGGGATTAAGCCACACAGCCGTTGCCAACAAGCTGCGTGAGTATGGGATAAACAGAAAAACAGTCAAAGTATGATCTAAAGGCCACGCAATGTGGCCTTTATGATTTAGTTCCCATGTCTTTTGTCACGCCATCTACCTTAATATTCTTAATGCCATCTTCTTCAAAAGAGAGTGTGATACTCACGTTATCTCGCGCAAAGAAGTAATCTATCCCATTTACCGTCAAGACGTAATTACCCTTGACAGAGTCGCTAAACTCTTTTTTCACAAGAGAGATTTGATGGTCTGCAATTTGCCACTTAAATTCAGAAATAAAACCTTGATTGAATTCTTGGATCCACACGCGGGTATCGTCTTTACTCAGTGTAATGGCAACTGAGTAAGACTCTGGTAGTTCAGACATGTCATAATGATTTGCACCGATGCGAAACTGTTCAGTCTGTTTGTTCCAAGCAAAACCAAACTCAAACGCTTTCTCTACACCGGTTGGGTAGGTTAGCGCGCCTTCTCCTTTAAAGTCGAAGTCTGCGTAGCACATACTGGAAAAGACAAATAAGGTGGAACAGGTAACAAGGGATAATTTTTTCATTGACTTCACTTCAGCTATTTTACTTAATTTGAGGTTCGCGTATGTAGTAACCGAACTCATTGTTTTTAAGCTCATTTTATGGGCATTTCTGGTCATGCTAGAAAGGCGTTCATTTTTTGAAGCTCAGGTTATTAATCTAGTTTACTGACAGCATTACTGCAACCAAGGGTCAAAGTAATGTATCGGTTATAGACGCAAGCGTAGCAAAATAATCACTTTAGAATATGAATTGCTATGCTAGAATCGAAAAATTATTAACTGGTAAGACCATTGTTATGAATTTATATTTTCGTTTACTGCTGCTGTTTTGGAGAATAAGACAGAATAAACAAACGGCAGATTCCATTTTGTCTCCGATAGATATTGAGTACCGCGCCCTGCCAAGCGATTGCGATATCAATATGCACTTGACCAATTCACGATACCTGGCATTTATGGATTTGGCGCGTACTTGGATGACAGACCGAGTTGGGTTATTTGCAGCTGTGATGAAACGCCGCTGGTTCCCAATTGTTAACGCAACAGCGATTACCTATATTCGCGATATCAAGCCGCTGCAAAAGTTTACCATTACCACTAAGGTGGTGGGATGGGATCACAAATACTTTTACATTGAACAGCGCTTTCATTCTAAACGTGGACTGCATGCAATTGCTTATGTACGTGGGGTATTCAAGCGTAAGGGTGGGGTAGTTGCGGTCGAAGAAATGCTCGAAGTAGCTGGGTTTAACGATGAAGTACCTATTTTATCTCCTGAGATTATGCATTGGAAAGCCATGTTAGAGGCAAAGAAAAACAGTAATCTATAAACTATAAAGGCCACATCTGTGGCCTTGGGGATTGAGAAAGTAACAGTAAATCTGTGATTTAAACCATTTAGGTATTAGAACTTATATTTCACACCGAACATGGCCACAACAGGGTCTAGCTCAACGTCAGATGTCAGTGCCTTTACACCGTTAGCGTAAACTGTTGCATCGGTATTGATGTCAATTTTAGAGATCATGCCGTGCAGGCCCCATTTTTCATTTAAGTCGTAGTTAAAGCCGATTTGTAATGCAATACCAAAAGAGCTATCCAAATCAACTTCTACGTCGTTAGTCTTCAGTGTTGCTTTTAGTGCAGCACTTGGCTCTTCATCGAAGAATACTGTGTAGTTTAGACCCGCGCCGATAAATGGACGGAACTTAGCGCTTGCATCAAAGAAGTGATACTGTGCAAGTAGTGTTGGTGGCAAGTGTTTAATGTCTGCGATTTCAGCTCCTGCTAAGCCACCAGCACCGTCAACTGTGTGAGAAAATGGTGTTGCCGCAACCAGTTCAAATACGATGTTATCGCTGTAGTGGTAGTCAAGCGTGATGCCTAGCTGAGTATTTGAGTCAGCAACTAGACCAAGAGAGTTATCTTGATCAATTGCAGAAGCCGAATTGTCAGGGTTTACGTTAATAGCACCAACATTAACACTGAAATTTGCGTGTGCGAAGGGAGCAGCAACTAGCAGAGTAGATAAAAGTGCAGCGCTTAAAGTTTTCATTTTCTTCTCCTAACCCTATGTGAGGACATTTTTAAACTGTGAAACAGTGTGTTTTCAATGAAGTCATCTTAAAAGGGTTCAAAAAATGAAAAACTGTTCTAGATCAATTTTTAAATTGTAAGATTTCAGAAATTTTTGAAAGTTTGATTTAGATTAAGTTTTCTCGATGTCATTAATTTGCATTAAAACTGCAATGCTGTGGTCAAAGTTTCATCTTTAAATAATTGCTAGATTTCATCTACAAATCATTCTTAGTTATGTCACTAGCAACACAGTATCAAAACCTCAGTACTTCATACGCTACAGAGATATTAATGCGTTTGATCCAAGCGCCTTCGGTTACGCCTTGTGATGCAGGCACTATCGCGTTCATGTCAGAGCAACTCGCTGCGCTGGGCTTTACTATTGAGCAGTTTGAGGTGCAGGGAGTAAAAAACTTGATTGCAAGTTATCGTTTCTCTCAAGGACCAACTTTTGCTTTTTCTGGTCATGTGGATGTCGTGCCTGCAAATAATAAAGGCTGGATTGTGCCACCATTTAGTGCGCAGATTATTGATGGCGTGATGTATGGACGCGGTGCTGCAGATATGAAAGGTGGCGTTGCGGCAATGCTTGCTGCAACCAAAACATTACTACAGCATCCTGAAAAATTACGAGGAAGCTTTTACTGGTTACTTACTTCTGACGAGGAAGGTGAAGCGGAGTTCGGTTCTAAATTGATTGCAGAGCGATTAGCTGAAAATGGCATCGAGCTAGACGCTTGTTTGGTTGGTGAACCGACTTCACACCAAGTGGTGGGAGATACGGTTAAAAATGGTCGTCGTGGGGCGATTTCTGGGCGTATTCAGGTTAAAGGAAGAGCGGGGCATGTGGCTTATCCAGAACAAACGATTAATGCTGCTCACATCGCAGGCCAGTTGGTTAGCCAGCTCGCGCTTTTACCTTGGTGGAAAGACGAAGCGGGATCGCAAACCACGCTACAAGTCACTGGGATCACAGTACCAAATATTGTGGATAATTTAGTGCCAGCAGAGTGTGAAATCACCTTTAATATTCGTTACAGCCATGCCTATAAGAGCCAAGAAGTTGTGCACTATATTCAAGAGTCGCTGGCTAAATCCGGTGCTATGTTAGCGATCAGTTGGGAGCGGCCTTGTGAGTCGTTTTATACCGGCGCGAAGCAAGAAAACTGCTTCTTAACGCTGGTAGAACAAGCAATCCAGGAAACAACGGGGCAATATCCGAGTTTAAGTACTGCCGGCGGCACCTCCGATGGTCGCTTCTTTGCGACCGGAAAAACGCAAGTGATCGAATGCGGGGTAAAGAATGATTCAATTCATCAAGTGAATGAACATGTATCCCTCAATGACCTATATAAGATAGAGAAGATATACACACTGATTTTAAATAGAGTTTTCTCAGAGGATAATTATGCTTTGAGTTAGCGCTGTGTGTGGAGTTGATTTCTTTTTTTTGACACTTTAATTTCCTTTTATTGACATTGTTTTTTGTTATCGGTACGGTGTGTATTCACTAAAAAGGAGTTAAATATGAAACCACTACTAAAAAAATCCAATTTGAAAAATCTATCGGATGAAGGAATATTAAAAGCTAAAGAAACTAAAAAAGTCGGTGGCGGTGATAAAAACTGCAAAAAGACTTCAGATATTGAAATTCCACCGATTGTAGACCCAAGAACGAACTACGAAAACTGTCAAGGATAACGATTGAAAGCAAGAAGGCTCAAGTCGTAGCTTCTTGACTACGACTTGCTAATTGAAATGAAGGGGAAGTTGTTATAACTTTCAAAATGTTAAGTACCACTCTTACACGCCGATACCTCTACGGATATTCAATTCCCATATAGCGATATAAAACGCTCAAAGTAAAAAAATACTTGAAAATAAATTTGCTGACCATAAATAGCTTTATGAGGACGCCGACAGGACCTCATAAATTAAATAACTATTTGTTTTAAAAGTGCTTATTGGTTCTTTTTGAAGAGTGAGCACCTATGTATAGCTTTAAGAGGATACAAAATTATGCGTACAGTAGATTTATCACCATTATATCGTTCATTTATCGGTTTTGATCATTTAGCTTCTATGATGGATGCTGCTGCAAGAACAGATAAACAACCTAGCTATCCACCATACAACATCGAAGCGCTAGGTAAAGACAAGTACCAAATTACTATGGCTGTTGCAGGGTTTACCGAGCAAGAGCTAACGCTGGAATCAGAGAACAATACGTTGACCGTAAAGGGACAAAAGCAAGCAACTGAAGAAGCCAACGAGCGTAAATTTATTCATCAAGGGATCGCCGAACGTGGATTCGAGCGCAAATTCCAACTTGGTGATCACGTCAAAGTATTAGGCGCAGACTTAGCGCACGGCTTACTGGTTATTGACCTCGAGCGTGAGATCCCAGAAGCACTGAAGCCAAGAAAAATAGAAATTGGCTCGGGCAACTTGCTTGAAAGCAAATAATATCAATCTAATTTATTGATTTCCAACCCGCCGCCGTCAGGCGGCTTTTTTTTTTGCCTAAATACAAAGCATTTGTTATTAGTAAAGTTATGCCTCACTTGGTATCCCTCAGAAAATGAAACTAGGACTAAGACAATACGTAAAAAGACGAAATGGTGTACCACTGGGTCATAGTCAGTCACTAGGAAACATGTTACGGCGCGCTTTCGGCGCTCAGTCTTTCGATGGCTTCTGGGTTTATTGGAATCCTATCTGGAGTTATTACTTGGCGCGCTTCGTATTTCGTCCATGTACAGCGAAAGTGGGGGGAAAACTTGGCTATTGGTTTACTTTTATAGTGAGCGGCGCATTGCATGACGTTATTGTTGGATTAGTAGTGGGAGAAGCTATTTTTACATTTACCCCATTCTTTGCTGTACTCGGGGTTGTTGCGCTTGGATTTAAAGTGACGGGGTATCGTTATCCGAGTCAGCACTTTCTCATTGCATCTTTGTTTAATGGCTCGATCATTGTATTTAGTTTTTATCTAAGTAGTGTTTTTACCGAGTTACTTGTATGGTAGAAGAAAAATATAGCGTTGAGATGAAGAATGGAGCTAAAAGATAAGCTGATATTGTTGTTGAAATCAGGTGGGTTATCGTTACTCATCGCAGGTGGATTTTATACTTTGTTGTTTCACATGTCCGCACAGTTTCATCACCAAGTGCAATTTTCGCCCTTTTCGCAAGATACTGGCGTAAACGCGATGCTAATTTATAGCTTCTTGGTTTTTCTATTTAGTGCCATTTTTAGCTATTTCTTTTTGAAAATGCATGCTGCCCGTCATGATATGCATGTTGATGGCTTAGTTCTGAGCATCAAATATACACACTTAGTGCTTTGGGGAGGTGTTGTCAGCATTGCGATTTATATCTTATTACACATGAATCAACATGTTTTGGTGTTACATCAAGCCAAAGACAGCCACACTTCAGCTCAGCAACTTGAAGCGTTGGTTTCTTATCTGCCTGAAAGTGGCGATGTGATAGATCTTGCGGTTGCACAAAACCCCGCGACGGCACCAAACACGCTAACTTATTTGAGTCTAAAACGAGACTTTGCTACGCACTTAGCACTTGCCATGAATCCAAGTACTCCAAAAAAAGTGCTAGAAGAAATTATTAGCTATTATCACGGAGGACAACAAGATGTAGTCCTCAATGCGGTGATGAAAAACCCTAATGTGGCTAGCGGCAAGGTTCAGCTGCAGGTACGTTAATTGTTTTCGTTTTTGGCAGGGGGTTAGGCGAGTGGAGCTACTGCCTAACTTTATTTGTTATCACGTTCGCTCAATTCAGTACGTAGTTTACTTTGCATGTCTTTAAGTGCCGTGATTTTATCTCTTGCCTCTTGTAACTGTTGTTGTGGTAATTCCTCTTTAATCCCACGTGCTAGCAGTACTTCTATTTGTGCTACTTTATCATCGACGGCCGCAATATACTGTTGTTTTAGCTTGGCGTCTTTTTGATCCAAATACGCTTGGTAAGCTTCGGTATCCGACAAATCCCCTTGAAAATCATCCATTTGCTTTTCTGCTTGGTTTATTGGCGGCAGATATTCAGGATCCGTGATTGGCTTAACGGCTTTGGGTGAGGTCTCTGCATTTGGTTTGATAGGAGCATAAGTATTGATTAACGTTTCAGTTCTTTTCTCCTGCTCGGGCTTTGTCTGCGAGGGGGGATTATATGTGGGGTTTTGCCAACCTATGCTGGCAAAACGCAGTGTGAATACAGCGATCACTGCCCCAAGGAAGATGACAATCAATGCTTGCCAATACTTCATATTACTGCTCCGCTGTTTGCCGCTTTCCAAGCCATATAATCTTGCTCGAATTTGTGCTGAGCAAACTCTTGGGTCAGTGCCCGCAGTGCTTGGTAGCGTACTGTTTCACTTTTCACATCGTAGTAATCATATACCGGTGACTGACTATACAATACCAGCCATTCGCCACTTGGCGTGCGAATACTAGGTGTTATCTTGCCTTGTTGATTACTAAACGCCAGCTGTGTTTCCCATTTCGGCGTGCTTTGGCGCGTCAGCGGAGTGAGTTGGGCCTGCCATATTAATATCGGGGTATATTTAGCGACGGCTTGTTGCCATGAGTGTGCATTTGCATATTCATTAAATTGCTGTGCGGCTTTTTGTTCGGGAAATTTCGCTGCGCTCGCACTGACTTGCTTGATGTATTTAAACCTTTTCTTATGACGCTCATAATACTTCGCGATAGCACTTTCTGGAATTTCACTTCTCAGGGTATCAACATACTGGCTCGTTGCACCATGCATCTCTTCCTTAACACCAAGAAATGCCAACATGCTCGGCCTCAATAGTTCTGCGGTTACCACTTGTCGTAACTGTTCTATTGTCAGGCCTTGCTTAGCAACATAAGGTTTTGCGGCGGTAAATAGCGCCTGTTGATTGAGATGTTGATTGACAATAGCTTGCAGTAACGCGAGTTCTCCCTGGTGAAGTTTAAAGCGGTTTTGCATTGATTGGCTATGTAATACTTGAGCAAGTGTCAGTGGCGCTGATTTTGTAAGTTGCAGCTGTTGCCATTTGAGTAATTGCTCAGCAGGGTATTGCCCATCAGCGGGGTACTGTCCTAGTAAAGACAGCATCTGATCCTTATCAAATACCAAAGGGTAGTGTTTTTTTTCAAGCTGAGAAAGTGCCGGGAACCAATGTAAGAGTGAGCTTGCGAGAAACTTATCGACGTGATATTGGGTGCTGAAACCAACGTTAGATTGGCGCTCCAAAACACTTGGATTAAGTTGCTTCGCTTGGAATAGTAAGAACTGGTTTTCAAGTAACTGCGCTGTAGTTTGCTTTTTAGATAGTGTTCGGCCTTGCTCAAGGTAGAGTTGGTGAACCAAAGGCGTCAGGGCTTTAGGTATACTTGGTGATGCAAAGCTTGGTAAGCAAAAACTGCTTACCAAGAAAAGTAAAACAAATCGCATTATCTCACGTCCATCGCGTGATTAAGTAAATGAACCACCATCGCTATCGCATGTGGGATCACTTGTTTTCCTGTATTTACGCGATCGTAATGATCCTCAGAGTTCAATACGATACCACCTTGTGAGTAGGAGAAAGCGCCACCTTGCGTTAGTAGTGGGCGGATGTCTGTTGAGTTAGTATCAACTGCACTAAAACTATTCATTGCTTGCTTGACCAAAGTAAAGTCATTTAATGATTCTTGATCATAATAGTCTTTCACCCAAGACTCCCAGCCAGCATGATTCAGATCTGATGTTGTCCAAGTATGGTGTGGTTGAAGTAAATCCGTGGTGTGAAATACAAAACCGAGTACTTGTGGGTTCCCGCTTTGCACATAACTTTGGTACCAATACTGACCTAAGTTGTCAATCGGTTGAAAAGGCATTTCCTCAAAGTCATCATACATGCTGTACGTTGAGTGACTATCAATACGATAGTGCTTTTCTGTTATCCCATAACTATCGTATTCAGTGTCATCAGCACTAAACCATCCAGTTTCGCCGCCATGACCATCGTCTAAATAATCGCCTTTTAGCCAAGTCGCCGCCATCGTATCAACAGAGCCCCACACGGTTAACTTTTGATAGTTATAACCACCGAAGTCATTGCCGTGAGTATCAGCTCCTTGAGTATGGTTTTGGAAGTGCCAGTAACTGGTGTATTTCACGATGCTTTCAGCAGCACCCCAAAGAGGTGCCTGTACACAGTCACCCGTAATGGCACCACAAAAAAACGTATCTTCAAAATCATCGACGTCATAAGCCGCTTGGCCTAGTAAGTTGGCAAGCGCAGATACAGACATACCGTTAGCTTGTGCGTAGGCTTGTAGCTTTGCATATTGTGTTGTTGTCGGGTTTTGCGCCATGTAGTTCACAGCGTCGATTACGATACGCTTATGTGTTTCTTGACTAAATGCGTGGCTTTGACCAGCAGCAACTACTAGCGCCAAAGGGAGTAAATATTTTTTCATGAATTGCCTCTATTGATTTTAATTTATGTGAACGCGAATTTTTCTGCTTAAAGTAAAGTGCGCTATTTAAAATAATTTATGTGAAATATTTATTAAAATAAAGTTAAATTATGTTTGGGTTAAAAATTAGAGAAGATGCTTGTTGGTCACAAATGGGTCAGGTATGATCTCGGGGAGAATTTAGGCACACCTGCGCTAAACGAATGGAACTATGAAAAAACTACTTATAATAATCAGTTTATTGTTACCGTTTTATGGAATTTGCGAAGAACAAAGTGACGAGCTTGATGACGAGTTTGCTTGGCAGCTGAGTGTTGGTGCCTTTTACGTTGATATGACAATGCCTGCTTTGATTGGCACGGACTCGACATTCAAACATGGTACTTTTCTAGTCGATGCAAAAATAGAATATAAAAGTTTTTACTTGAATACCCACTCAGGAGATTTCTTTGGTGGCTCGGATGTTGGTTACCAAATTATCAACAATGGTGAATGGGGAATTGATGCCATTTATGGCAGTTATATGTTGCCTTTTTCTGAACGTGGTTACTACGATACCGACGATGTGGTACCTGAGCTAAGAGGCATTCGTAAACGCGATCAAGATAATTCTTTAGGCTTTTCCTATTATCGCCATGTCGGTGAATTTCTTGCCGTTGCTGAAATAGTCTACGATGTTTTTGGTGACACAAACGGTTGGGTTTTTCACCTCGAAGCGACACGTAACTTTGAATTGAGGAACTGGGATTTATGGCTTAACTTTGGCGCTAACTATTATTCTAGTAATTTTCATAATTACTTCTATGGTGTTTCAGAGGATGAAGTCAATGACTATTTGACTCCCTATAAACCCGGTGCTTCGGCCTCGGCGTTCGTACAAATGCAACTAAATTATCCAATTGCAGAAGATTGGGTGTTTAGCGCAGGCGCATCATGGTTAGTTGGTTCTCAAGATACGTTAGATAGCCCCTTAGTTCGCTCTCGCCACGCCAGAGTATTCTTTACTGGGGTGAAATATGTATTCTAAATTAATCACATGGACAGTGTTGTTTCTAGGGGTCTTGTGGAGCCACCAGCTCCGCGCCGAAGAAACGAACTCAGTGGGAATACTTCATGCTGTACCGAGCAAGTGTGTTGCCCTGAACCAGGGGAGGACTTGCTATGCGGACGTCAAAGTAACGGTAAATGCACCAACTGAAGGTGACTATTGCATTCGAGAGAGTTTGTCGAAAAAGATCCTCCAGTGTTGGGCCAAAGCGGATACTTTTAAATATGAGTTAGACTTTAGCTCTGATGAGAGTTTGAGCTATGAGCTTATCTCAAAGCAGTCTCGAGATGTGCTAGCAGTGACCACTATTGAGGTGAACTGGGTTCACAAAGTAAAAACCAAAAAAAGGCGTTGGCGCCTCTTTTAATGTTTAGGCTACGTCCGAGCGTAGCCTAAAGTTGCTCAATGTTATCTAAGCACCATTGTGCCCTTGTGAGCACTTCCTGCCGTGTTTTCTCATCTTGTTTTTGCCAATTTCGATAGATCATGCCAATCCGGTAGTTATTGGCAAACTTATCCTCATGGCGGTGCATAAAATGCCAATAGAGGCTGTTTAGTGGGCAGGCATCATCACTCGATTTTTGCTTGACGTCGTAGTGACAATGCTGACAATAATCACTCATTTTTTGCATGTAGTTACCGCTTGCAGCGTAGGGTTTGGTTGCTACTATGCCGTGATCAGCAAATTGTGTCATGCCTCTGGTGTTCGGCATTTCTACCCATTCAATGGCGTCGATGTATATACCTAAATACCATTCATCCACTTGATCTGGGTGAATTCCGGTCAACAGACAAAAGTTTCCCGTGACCATTAATCGTTGAATATGGTGAGCGTAGGCGTAATCCAGGCTTTGGTTGATGGCTTCACTGAGGCAGCGCATCTTCGTTTTTCCATGCCAAAAATAGCTTGGTAGATTACGCTGGGCAAGCAAGTAATTTTTATGGCGGTAGTCTGGCATATTGAGCCAGTAAACAGCTCGGATATACTCTCGCCAGCCTAATATTTGCCTTACAAACCCCTCAATTTGTGCAATATCAATTTGTGAGTTGTCTTGGTATGCTGCGATAGCACTGTCGATAACGTGTTTGGGGTGAAGCATTTTTGCGTTGAGGGCAAAAGAGAGTCGTGAGTGATACAGTGTCCATTTATCGTCACTTTTACAGGTCATTGCATCTTGAAATTGACCGAACGAAGGCAATAGGTGTTCACAGAAAAAGGTCAAAAGATCTTGAGCTTGCGCACGGGTAGTCGGCCATAGCAATGATTCTCCGCTGTTGCCAATGGTCTTTACTTTATGCCGCTTAATCCGCTTTAAAATGTCACTAACATCGTTGGCAAAACAAAGCGGATGTGGGATAGCGTCGATGTCTTTTGACTTAAGCTTGTTACGGTTTTGACTATCGAAATTCCATTGCTTGCCAAGCGGCTCGCCGTCATCCATTAATACATTAAAACGGCGTCTGAGCTTGCGATAGAAAAACTCCATTGTAGTGTGTTTTCCTGGCGTTAAGTAGTCATCCAGCTCTTCATAAGGGACTAAAAAATGCTCAGTGTCAAAGCAGCGAACCTGTAACTGGTCGAGTGTTAATTCCATCATTTGCTTCAGTAAGCGATATTCATCCGGTCTTTGATAGTCAAAACTAGACACCTGATATTTATCACATAAATGCGCAATTAAAGCGGGGAGATCCGAATAGTCCTGAGTCTCATCGAGGGTGAGATGTAGCACATGGAATCCAGCTTTATCCAGCGCAACGGCAAAATTCTCCATAGCTTTGAAGAAAGCACACACTTTTTGTATGTGATGTTTGGTGTAGTCGGTCTCTTGTTTGAGTTCTGCTATCAGATAAAGATACTTTGCTTTATCGTCAGCAAACCAACTATGTTTGGCATTGAGTTGGTCGCCAAGAATTAATCTGAGGCCTTTATATTGAGGTTTTTGTTGTGCCATTAGTTATCCTCCAAAGGCCAACCAACATGATCTTGGCTGTCGAGTTGTGGAGTGGCTTCTCCTTGCCATAATTTTATATATTCACCATCTGGGTCAAATAGTGCTTGTTGCTTTGTGATATTGAAATGGCGACCGCCACGAGGATCTGCCCCAACACCCGCAATATACTGCCAATTTCCCCAATTTGCCGCGACGTCGTAATCGATAAGATGTTGCTCAAAAAAAGCGGCACCATAGCGCCAATCTAGCTGTAGCTCATTAACACAGTAGCTCGCTGCTATTTGTCTCGCTCTGTTGGAAATCCAGCCGGTTTTAGTCAATTCGTGCATAATAGCATTAACCAGTGCGCTGGGCGTTCGGCCTTGGCACCACTTTAAAAAGCGCTCTGGATAGAAACTGGTTTTTGGTGTTTTGGCTTTGACGCCTGAAAAGCAAAATAGCCTGTGTTGATGTTTGAGCGCATACCAATAAAAATACTCACGCCACAACAGTTCAAACCAAATCCAATAGGTTGATTCATTTGCGCCTCTTTGCTGCTCAAATTGAGTAAGTGCTTGCTTGATCTGTCTAGGACTGATAGCGCCATAGGCAAGTATAGGACTAAACCGAGTGGAAAAATACTCACCGAACAAGGCGTTTCGGGTTTCTTTGTATGTGAGAGCCGCATCCGTTTGGAAGTATTGTTGTAGCTGCTGTTGAGCTTGCGCTTCACCGGCGGCTACTTTGATACTGTATGAAGAGTTTGCTTTAAATTCAGCTAACTCTGATATCCGATTCGGTCTTGGTGGAAGCTTCGCGGTTGCAATAGGTGAATTAGGTTCAATTTCCTCTACAACTTTGCGAAATGGCGTAAAGCTCTGTGGTAGTTCACTGACGCTGATTGGTAGTGAGTTTGGCTCAAAAAGGGTGTTTGAATAAGCACTAATATATTGAATGTGTGGGAAATTATCTTGTAATTTTAACCAAAGCTTTTGTTCATCGAATCCTGGATGAACAGTGCGACCGATATGAGTTACCTGCTGTGTATGAATAATCTCAGTCAGTGCTTTGAGCTGAGCTGTGTCACGCAACAGATACAGCTTCTGTTGTTGTGAAACTAGTGATTGATGTAAGGCATTGAGCGTCTGATTGCGATAACATTCGACAGCAAAAGAAGGTGAGCACTGCGCTTTGCGAGCCGTCCATAGGTTTACGGTGGGTAGATAAATGCAGATGAGTGTGTCGACTTGAGGCGCCAGCGTTGTAAGTGCGGGATTATCACTAAGGCGGCAGTCGTTTTCAAATAAATAGAGTCCTACTTTCACGTTTATTCTTAACAGTCATGAACGAATAAGACTCTATACGTAACAATCAGCTAAACTGCTCAGTTAGTTCGGCAAGATTCTATAAGTGTACGCAAGTGAGCACCAACGTCTTGTGTTTTGGTTTGGCCTCGCTCAAGTAAGTTGCTCGCTTGCTGTTTTAGCTCCGCCAAATCATACTGCTCGAGCAAAGTTCTTAAATATCTAACTGTATCAGCACCTTGCTGAAGCAAATCAGGAAATTGTTCGATGGAAATTTCCTGTTGGCTTAGGCGAGAAATAGAGTTGAGTAGGTCGCTTAAATTTGCACTGTCTTGCAATGCGCCTTCAACCGCAATAAGCGCGCCCATCGGATCGGCATCTAGATTATTTGCAACGCAAGCTGCAACACTACCTGCCTCTGCTGATGCTTGCACGGACTCGATCCCTTTATCACGGATCTGCTCAACCACTTGTTGTAGCTCTTGATGTTCAGATAAATATTGTGCCTCGATTTGGGCTTTAGAGTCTTCCAGCATATCGCATGCGGTAAGTGAAACGACCATAGTAGACGCAAAGGCAATCGCTCTTAGCATTTTATCACTTCCTATATAAAGATTTTGTGAAAGTCTAAATAGCTAGGGGCCAGAAGTCACGCAGAGTTTGGTTTTGTAAGCTCTGCATGACTTTGATCTTAGAGTAATGTTTAGTGGCTGCCGTTGTCTCTTCGTTTAGCTGCTCAAGTTAGTTTGCTTGTTGCTGCGCTCTTTTGAACTCCTGTAGACCAACGATATTCGTTTTCTTGAATAATTCAAAGCGCAGCATATTTTCGATGAGTAACAGTGCTTTGTTCCAAGCGTTTTTTGCTGCTGTGGTAAAATGCCTGCCAAGATGACTTTTTAGCGTTGCTGTAAAGGTAAACAACAAGACACTGATATCTTTTTCTGACGTTCCCATAAATAACAGCGTACCGCGTTGTTTTTGCAGATAATGTAATAAGTTTGACTGCTGTGGGATACGCATCACACAATTTTGCACAAAATCAAATATTTGATGCTCCCAGATTATGAGTTGTCCCACATTTGTTGGAATTTGCATGCGCAAATCGTAATGTTGAATTTGGTTGTACCAAGAAGTGCAAAAGCCATGGAAATTCGGACGAATACTCGCAAGCGTTTGAGTTAAAAGTTGATATTGATAGGGAGTAATGCTCATAGACGCCTCTTCAAACTGATGAAGAGCGGATCCTTTGCTCAAAAACAAATAGCCTAAGTCTGAGTATAGCTGTTTTTTTTAAATGCGAGACTTTTTAATATTTTTTGTGAGATTTTTCTTACATTGCAATAATTAATTGAATTTCAATATGCTGGACCTAGCTAAAGTAGGCCGATATTGAGCAACGGCCCACGTTCATTTAAAAATATTAGTGCTTAATTGGTGAAAGTAACTGTGGATCTGTCACGAGTTTACGAATGCCATGCGCATGGTCCTCTTCAAAATCATTGTCTTTACACCAACGCGCGAGACTATTTATATCAACTTTGGCACAGCTTGGGCGTACACTCCAGCTTACCTGTAAAGGTGAGCACTGTTGGTTGTTATAGCTAGGTCCTGTGGTTGAACCTAAAAACTCAACTGGTGTGCCGGTATTGCTTGGTAGAGCACCTGCTTGATGGTAGCCGCCAACTTGGCCTTGATAATCGAGCTCAGTGAAGTCTTGCGCATTTTCATCATTAACCACTAAAAACACCTGAGTTTCGACGCGTAGATCAGGGTTGGCGCAGCTGTCATTTAAGCAAGCACCGAGTGTCGGGCCTGGTTTTACATCACAAGAGCTATGAACCCAGTGTACTTCAATTGTATCGCCGGGCTTAACGTTGTTACATACTTTATCTTCTACAGGAGCAAGCTCCGCAGGGGTGAGGCTTGCAGTTGCATTACATTGGAATCCACCATACTTCGGGTCATTGGAAACGACAGAGAAGTCTTTGGCTTTATGTTCCGCATTTTTATGAAAGTGGATGTTACATAGGTTGAGTTTTTCTTTTGGTGGAGCCATAGCAAAAACCCGTTTGTTGTGACCCTGCAAACTATCAATATCTCTCGGTGTTTGTGGTCCTGCCGATTCACATTGCGCTGCAAACGCTTCAAAGCTAAATATAGACAGCGCTGTCAATTTGCTTGATTTTATAACCGTTCTCATTTGGTTTTCCTTTCTTTCGTGATTTTTCTGTCCCCAATTATGGATCAAATATTTCTTTTTTGTTACAGAAAATGGAAGGAGACGAAACTGGACCGATGAGTTTGGTGTCACGGTATTGTATGTGAAAAGTAAAATACCTGATTACATCTCAGCAATGAGCTGAAACGTCAGAAGATAGTTCTAAATCAAGGTTGCTATCTAGGCATACTGTCTTTATAATACGCAGCATATTTAGTCAATCGGACTGAAACTTTCGTTTTTCAGTATAATTGGCTTTAAGCATGGGCAATACATCGCTCATTCAAATGACATTTTTGAGATGTCACTTCTTTGAAAAGTAGAAGTAAAACAATTTTATGTTTCGGTGTAGAATGGAGTGGCTCGATAGATGGTCGGGTGCTTGATTTGGTAAAGTGCCGAAGGTCGTCGGTTCAAATCCGGTTACCACTTCTTTGAAAAGTAGAAGTAAAACAATTTTATGTGTTGGCGCGGGATGGAGCAGCCTGGTAGCTCGTCGGGCTCATAACCCGAAGGTCGTCGGTTCAAATCCGGCTCCCGCAACCAAGTTAAAGATTGAGTTCTTTGATTTCGCGCATTCCTTGTAATGCGCGTTTTGCGTTTAAGCATCGGCTTTTTTGTTTAAGTTGATGATTAATTTGGCTGAGATAGCTCGCAAACCAAGCACGGCCTTTGGCCACACAGTTTGTTATTCGTGTGACGCCCCGCTTGGTTCGGGGCGTTGTTGTATCTGGCGCAAGGTGTATTCTGAGCCCAAGATCAAGCAGCTATGATTTGGGGCTTTAGGCCCTTTTTTTGTTTGTATGGAGGAGTTCTGTGTCAAAACTCGAGCAAGATTTGACTGAAATGTTGGAGCCTGCAGTTGCTGCGTGTGGCTTTGAATTACTCGGTCTTGAGTTTGTGCAAGCTGGTCGTCATTCTACACTTCGTGTATATATCGATCATGAAAACGGCATTAATGTAGATGACTGTGCGGAAGTGAGTCGTCAAGTTAGTGCAATTTTAGATGTCGAAGACCCGATTACGAACGAATATAGTTTGGAAGTATCTTCTCCTGGTGTTGACAGACCATTATTCAAACAAGCTCACTATGAAGCAGCAGTGGGAGAGGAAGTACGTTTGCGTACTAAACTTCCGCAAGAAGGTCGCCGTAATTTTAAAGGCGACTTAGTAGCAGTTAATGGCGATATGATCACGTTAAAAGTTGACGCTCAGGATTTCATCTTGATGTTGAGCAACATTGAGCGTGCCAATATCATCGCAAAATTCTAACTTTGAGTGCGAAGGACAAGGGCAAGCGAGGCATTACCTATGGCAAAAGAAATATTGTTGGTGGCAGAAGCTGTTTCCAATGAAAAAGCGGTCCCAAGAGAAAAGATTTTTGAAGCATTAGAGTTCGCACTAGCGACAGCAACAAAAAAGAAGCATGGCGGTGAAATCGAAGTACGCGTTACTATCGACCGTAAAACGGGCGAGTACGATACTTTTCGTCGTTGGAAAGCAGTTGAACCACAAGAAGACGGTTCACTAGAAAATCCATATGCGGAAATCACATTTGAAGCGGCGCAAGTTGATGAGCCTGACATTCAATTAGGTGATTACGTTGAAGAGCAGATCGAATCAATTAAATTTGACCGTATCACCACACAGATGGCGAAACAGGTAATCGTACAAAAAGTACGTGAAGCTGAGCGCGCATTAGTTGTTGATGCATATAAAGATCAAAAAGGCGAGCTAGTGACAGGTGTTGTTAAAAAAGCAACGCGTGACGCTATCGTTATCGACCTTGGTAACAATGCTGAAGCGGTAATTTACCGTGAAGACATGCTACCACGCGAAAGCTTCCGTCCGGGTGACCGTGTACGTGGCCTACTTTATGAAGTGAAGCCTGAAGCGCGTGGTGCACAGCTATTTGTTACGCGTTCTAAGCCTGAAATGTTGATGGAACTATTCCGCATTGAGGTTCCGGAAATTGGCGAAGAAATGATTGAGCTTAGAGGCGCGGCACGTGACCCTGGTTCTCGTGCTAAAATCGCTGTAAAATCAAACGACAAGCGTATTGACCCTGTAGGTGCATGTGTTGGTATGCGTGGCGCACGTGTACAAGCTGTGTCTTCAGAGCTTGGCGGCGAGCGTGTTGATATCGTACTTTACGATGATAACCCAGCACAGTTCGTAATCAACGCGATGGCACCGGCTGAAGTAGCTTCAATCGTAATGGATGAAGATACGCGCACAATGGAAATTGCAGTTGAAGCTGACAACCTAGCGCAAGCGATTGGTCGTAATGGTCAAAACGTACGTTTAGCTAGCCAACTTACTGGTTGGGAACTAAACGTAATGACAGTGGAAGAGATGGAGCGTAAGAGCTCGGAAGAATCAGATAAATTGGTTAATCTGTTCACTGAAAATCTAGACATCGACGATGATTTTGCAACACTACTGATTAACGAAGGCTTCTCTTCACTTGAAGAAGTGGCTTATGTGCCAGTAGCTGAATTTTTAGAAATCGACGGTCTAGACGAAGAAACCGTTGAAGAGTTACGTAACCGTGCAAAAGATGCACTGACTACGAAAGCACTTCGCGATGAAGAAAGTCTAGAAAATGCAGAACCTGCAGAAGACCTACTAGCACTTGAAGGACTTGAGCGTCATACCGCTTTTGTTTTTGCTAGCAAAGGTATCGTTACACTTGAAGACCTTGCAGAGCAAGGTATTGATGACTTAGTTGAAATTTCTGAGTTATCAGAAGAGCAAGCTGGTGAGTTAATCATGGCTGCACGTAACATTTGCTGGTTCAGCGAAGAGTAATTTATTAACGGAGGTAACATCACGTATGGCAGAAGTGAGCATTAACAAACTAGCCGAGAGTATTGGTACAACTGTTGATAAATTACTACAACAGTTAAAAGATGCAGGGATCACCAAAGCCGAGGGCGACCAAGTTACTGAATCCGAAAAGGCGACGTTGCTTGATCACCTAAGCAAGCAACACGGTGGCACTGGTTCAACCGGCCCTGAGCGTATGACTCTACAGCGTAAGAGTAAAAGCACGTTAAGTGTTAACTCATCTGGTAAAGCGAAGTCTGTATCTGTAGAAGTCCGTAAGAAGCGCACTTACGTTAAAAAGAGCGCAATCGAGCAGCAGAAAGAGCAAGAACGCTTAGCTGCAGAGGAAGCTGCGCGCAAAGAAGCAGAGTTAATGGCTCAGCAACAAGCAGAGCAACAGGCCAAAGTAGAAGCTGAGCGCAACGCGCGCGAAGAAGCGGAACGCAAGGCCGATGAGGAAGCCGAGCGCAAAGCTAAAGAAGAGGCGAAGCGACAAGCTGATGCTGAACGTCAAGCCAAAGATAAGCAGAGTAAAGAAGTGGATAGCGCGCAACAAATTAAAGAACGTCAAGAAGCTGAGCGTCTGCGTCAAGAAGCAGAAGCGGCAGCCCTGAAAAAGGCAGAAGAAGAAGCAAAACGTCAAGCGGAAGAAGCTCGTCGTCTAGCTGAAGAAAATGAAGCACGTTGGAAGGCGGAAGAAGAAGAGCGTCTTCGTCGTGAAGAAAATGCTGATCACCACCTAACAACTTCTACTTACGCTCGTGAAGCGGAAGATGAGTCTGATGCACGTGAAGAGAAAAGCGCACGTCGTAAGAAGAAGAGAAAGCCAAGTGCGAAAGAAGAAGCTGCAGAAGCGAATGCGAAGAAGCTGAAAGGCAAAAAAGGTCGCTTAAAAGCGCCAACTTCGTTACAGCATGGTTTCCAAAAGCCAGCGGCAGAAGTGAAACAAGAAGTACGTATCAGTGAAACAATCACTGTTGCAGAGCTTGCTTCTCGTATGGCTGTTAAAGGCGCTGAAGTTGTTAAGACAATGATGAAGATGGGTGACATGGTTACGATTAACCAAGTTATCGATCAAGAAACTGCACAGCTAGTTGCTGAAGAAATGGGTCACAAAGTCATTCTAGTGAAAGAAAACGAGCTAGAAGAAAAAGTACTAAATGACCGCAGCGAAGATGGTTCTCTTGAGCCTCGTGCACCAGTAGTAACAGTAATGGGTCACGTTGACCACGGTAAAACGTCAACACTTGACTACATTCGTAAAGCGAAAGTTGCAGACGGCGAGGCCGGCGGTATTACTCAGCATATCGGTGCATACCATGTTGAGACTGAAGGTGGCATGATCACTTTCCTAGATACTCCTGGACACGCGGCGTTTACATCAATGCGTGCTCGTGGTGCGAAAGCAACCGATATCGTTGTACTTGTTGTTGCAGCGGACGATGGTGTAATGCCTCAGACGAAAGAAGCGGTACAACACGCGAAAGCGGCAGAAGTACCACTTATCGTTGCTGTGAACAAAATGGATAAAGAGGGCATTGACCCTGACCGCGTTAAGAATGAGCTTGCTCAACTAGACGTAATCCCAGAGGACTGGGGCGGTGAAACGCAGTTTGTTCATATCTCAGCGAAGACTGGTCTTGGTATTGATGAACTACTAGAAGCAATCCTGATGCAATCTGAGCTATTAGAGCTACGAGCTTCTGAAGAAGGTATGGCATCTGGTGTGGTAATCGAATCTCGTCTTGATAAAGGTCGTGGCCCGATTGCTTCTGTACTTGTTCAATCAGGTACCTTAAACCAGGGTGATATCGTACTTTGTGGTCTTGAATATGGCCGTGTTCGTGCGATGAAAGACGAAAACGGTAAAGACATCAAAACCGCAGGTCCTTCAATTCCAGTAGAGATCTTAGGTCTTTCTGGCGTACCAGCAGCTGGTGACGAAGCGACAGTAGTTCGTGATGAGCGTAAAGCACGTGAAGTGGCACTATACCGTCAAGGTAAGTTCCGCGAAGTGAAGCTTGCTCGTCAGCAGAAAGCGAAGCTTGAGAACATGTTCTCTAACATGACTGAAGGCGACGTATCTGAAGTGAACATCGTTCTAAAAGCAGACGTTCAAGGTTCTATCGAAGCAATCGCTGATTCATTGACTAAACTGTCTACAGATGAAGTAAAAGTGAAGATAGTAGGTTCAGGTGTTGGTGGTATCACTGAAACGGATGCAACGCTTGCAGCGGCTTCTAACGCTATCATCGTTGGCTTTAACGTACGTGCGGATGCTTCTGCTCGTAAAGTTATTGAAGCTGAGAACCTAGACTTACGCTACTACAGCGTTATCTACGACCTAATCGAAGAAGTGAAACAAGCAATGACAGGTATGCTTGCACCAGAATTTAAGCAAGAGATCATTGGTCTTGCTGAAGTTCGTGACGTGTTCAAGTCGCCTAAGATCGGCGCTGTTGCAGGTTGTATGGTAACTGAAGGTGTGGTTAAACGTAGCGCGCCAATCCGTGTACTTCGTGATAACGTGGTTATCTACGAAGGTGAACTTGAGTCACTTCGTCGCTTTAAAGATGACGTTGCTGAGGTTCGTAACGGTATGGAATGTGGTATCGGCGTTAAGAACTACAACGACGTTAAAGTCGGTGACCAAATCGAAGTATTTGAAACTGTACAGGTAGAGCGTACGCTTTAATTGTAAGTTATTAAAATACTTGAGATGGGGGCACTAGCCCCCATTTGTGATCTCATAGATTTTGAAATTTTAAGTGGTGAAAATGAGAGAATTTTCTCGTACAGATCGCGTAGCACAGCAAATTCAAAAAGAAATTGCGGTGATCCTACAGCGCGAAATTAAAGATCCAAGATTGGGTATGGTAACAGTGTCAGCTGTTGAGGTATCACGTGATCTTTCTTATGCAAAAGTATTCATTACTGTGCTGAATACCAGTGATGAAGACAAAACTAAGCAAAGTGCGGCTATTCTGAATGAAGCAACCGGTTATATTCGCTCGCTTCTTGGCAAGCGTATCCGTGCGCGTATCATGCCTGAGCTTAAATTTGTTATTGATAACTCCCTAATGGAAGGTATGCGTATTTCTAACTTGGTTGACTCTGTGATCAGAGAAGACAACGCAAAGCGTGGTCCTGAGTCTGGAGATAAAGACCAAGAGGAAGAGTAATGGCGCGTCGCACCAAAGGCCGTGCGATCGACGGCATTCTGTTATTAAATAAACCGCAAGGTATTTCTTCTAACAAAGCACTGCAGCAAGCAAAGGGCATTTATTTCGCTCAAAAAGCGGGCCACACCGGTGCTTTGGATCCGCTAGCAACCGGTATGTTGCCAATTTGCTTTGGTGAAGCAACTAAGTTTACCCAGTTTTTGCTTGATACCGATAAAACCTACGTGGTGAGAGCGCAGCTGGGTGAGCGCACGACGACATCAGATTCTGATGGTGAAATAGTTGAAACGCGACCAGTAAATGTAACACTTGAGCAGCTAGAGCAAGAAATTGCCAGCTTCTTGGGGGAATCTGATCAGTACCCTTCGATGTATTCGGCGCTCAAATATCAGGGCCAACCGCTATACAAATATGCCCGTGAAGGCATCGAAGTACCGCGAAAATGCCGCAAAATTAATGTTTATCGTATCACGTTAGACGAATATGACGAGCAAACTCAACAAATTCAAATGACGGTGCATGTGTCTAAGGGCACTTATATTCGTACGATAGTCGATGATTTGGGGGAAAAGCTAGGCTGTGGTGCGCATGTCATTATGTTACACCGTAGTGAAGTTGGTCATTACCCTAGCGACAAAATGATTACCTTAGTCGAGCTAGAAGCTTTACTTGAGAAAGCAAAAGCGGAAGAAGTTGCGCCTTCGACTTATCTCGATGAATTATTGTTGCCGATGGATACCGCTTTGGTCGACTTGAGCGTTGTTGATATTAGCGCTGAGCAAGGTGTTGCTTTTGGTCATGGGCAAACCGTTGCTGTCGAAAATTTACCAGACGGTATTGTTAAAGTGGTTGCTGATGGCAAGTTTGTTGGGATTGGCGAGCGTAATCCACAAGGGTTATTGAAAGCAAAACGCGCGCTATCTTCCGCTCAGCCGGAATCACAATAAAATCTTCCTATGCAAGGGGAGTTTATGCTGGTATAATCCGCCAGCTTCCGCTTTGGCTGAATTAGTGATCGGCTGAAGCATTACTAAACTTATTTTGGAGTTATTATGTCACTAAGCAATCAAGAAAAAGCAGAAATCGTAGCAAAGTTCGCACGCGCAGAAGGTGATACAGGTTCACCAGAAGTACAAGTTGCACTTCTAACTGCTGACATCAACAAGCTACAAGGTCACTTCGCTAACCACAAGCAAGATTTCCACTCACGTCGTGGTCTTCTACGTAAAGTTAGCCAACGTCGTAACCTTCTTGACTACCTAAAAGGCAAGAGCGTTGACCGTTATGCTGCACTAATCAAAGAGCTTGGCCTACGTCGCTAATATTTTTGATTTCTTGTTGGAAATTTATCCAACAGTAAAAAAGGGGCTAATTAGCCCCTTTTTTTGTGGCTGTTCTATCAGTATACTTACAGCCGTTTAAAAATACTTTTAAACAAGCGTCAATCGGATTTCCAATTGTAGTGCTTAAGTAAATTATGGTGAGTTTATTTAAGACTGTGATTGGTCCCCGTTGACGTTGAAAACCATTTAGTAAGGAAAATATTGTGCAAGCAATTATTAAAGAATTTCAACTAGGTCAACACACGGTGACTCTAGAAACAGGTGCTATCGCACGTCAAGCTGACGGCGCAGTACTTGCAAGTATTGGTGATACTTCGGTACTTGTTACTGTTGTAGGAAGAAGAGAAGCGGCTCCTGGCCAAGACTTTTTCCCACTAACGGTTAACTACCAAGAAAAAATGTACGCTGCGGGTCGTATCCCTGGTGGTTTCTTGAAGCGTGAAGGTCGTCCTTCAGACGGTGAAACACTAACAGCTCGTCTAATCGACCGTCCAATTCGTCCTCTTTTCCCAGACGGCTTTGTAAACGAAGTTCAGGTTATCGCGACAGTGGTTTCTGTAAACCCTGAGATCCAACCTGATATCGTTGCTTTGATTGGTACTTCAGCAGCACTAGCTATCTCAGGCATTCCATTCAATGGCCCGCTAGGTGCAGCACGCGTTGGTTTCATCGACGGTCAATACGTACTTAACCCTACGCTAAAAGAGCTAGAGACAAGTAAGCTTGACCTAGTTGTTGCGGGTACTGAAAACGCAGTACTAATGGTTGAATCAGAAGCTGAAGTGTTAACTGAAGAAGAAATGCTTGGCGCTGTTGTATATGGTCACGAGCAATCACAAGCTATCATCAAAGCAATCGAAGAATTCCGTGCTGAAGCTGGTAAAGCTGCATGGGATTGGACAGCACCTGAAAAAGATTTAACCCTAGCTGAAAAAGTCGCTGCAATTGCAGAGCAAAAAGTAGGTGATGCTTACCGTATTACTGACAAAGTTGCACGTAAAGAAGCACTTTCTGAAGCAAAAGCAGAAGTCATTGAAAAGCTAGGCGCTGAAGTTGCTGAAGGCGAGTCACTAGACGAGCAAGTGGTAGGTAAAACATTCAGTTCACTTGAGAAGAAAATTGTACGTAGCCGTATCATTGCAGGCGAAAAACGTATCGACGGTCGTGAACCAGATATGGTTCGTGCGCTAGATGTGATGACGGGTGTACTGCCACGTACTCACGGTTCTGCAATCTTTACTCGTGGTGAAACTCAGGCACTTGTAACTGCAACCCTTGGTACTGAGCGTGACGCGCAGATGCTAGACGACCTAACTGGTACTCACAAGCATCACTTTATGCTTCACTATAACTTCCCTCCATTCTGTGTAGGTGAAACGGGTTTTGTAGGGTCTCCTAAGCGTCGTGAAATCGGCCACGGTAACCTAGCTAAGCGTGGTATTGCGGCAGTAATGCCAACACTGGCTGAATTCCCATATTCAGTACGTGTAGTATCTGAAATCACTGAATCAAACGGTTCATCTTCAATGGCATCAGTATGTGGTACTTCACTTGCGCTAATGAACGCTGGTGTTCCAGTTAAAGCGTCAGTTGCTGGTATCGCGATGGGTCTAGTGAAAGAAGGCGAAGATTTCGTTGTACTTTCTGACATTCTTGGTGACGAAGATCACTTAGGTGATATGGACTTCAAAGTAGCGGGTACAGCAAACGGTGTAACTGCACTACAGATGGATATCAAGATTGAAGGTATCACCAAAGAAATCATGCAGATCGCGCTTCGCCAAGCGAAAGCAGCGCGTCTACACATCCTAGGTGTGATGGACCAAGCGATTTCTGCACCTTCTGAAGAGCTATCTGAGTTCGCTCCACGTATCTACACGATGAAGATCCCTGCGAAGAAGATTGCTGAAGTTATCGGTAAAGGTGGTGCAACAATTCGCCAGCTTACTGAAGAAACAGATACAACGATTGAAATTGAAGACGACGGTACTATCAAGATCGCTGCAACGAATGGTAATAGCGCACAAGCTGCTATTTCACGTATCGAAGCGCTTACAGCAGAGCTTGAAGTTGGTACGCTTTACACTGGTAAAGTTATCCGTATCGTAGACTTCGGTGCGTTTGTAAATGTACTTCCTGGTAAAGATGGTCTAGTGCACATCTCACAAATCAGTGAAGAGCGCGTAAATAACGTTTCAGATCACTTAACTGTTGGTCAAGAAGTGAAAGTTAAAGTACTTGAAGTTGACCGCCAAGGCCGTGTTCGTTTAAGTATCAAAGAAGCACAAGAGAAAAAAGCTGAGCAGCCTAAAGAAGAAGGCGCTGAGTAATCTTTGCAATGCTTTGCATAGAATAGAAGTGTAAAGGGGCTGAATAGCCCCTTTTTTTATGCTTTAATGCTGTTTGACTCAAAATGATGAAACAAAACTGAGTTTATCTGGTCAATAGAGAACAAGGCAAAGTTATAGTACATAACCTGAGCTGCGGATAATTAATGCCTTTCTAGCAGAAAGTTTTAGCGCTAACTGCGTTGAATTCACTTCCAATAGCCAGCTATTGGTGCGTAAACTCTCTGGCTAGACAAGGAGAAAACTAAGTTGTGATTTAGCAACAATGAGTTGGAACATTCCTTATCCAAACCTCAGGTTAAATAATCAGATTGTTGGTATACCTGTGCAAAGACTCTAAACGGGCAAATGCCATTGAATGAGGAAGGAAATGAAGTTAGCGAAAATAGTTGTGCCATTAGTGCTAATGGGGCTGGTAGGATGTAAAAGCACGCAGCCAGAGGCCACTAAAAACATTGTAAATGTTCCGCTTGCAGTACCACTTCAAGCCAATTTCCGTAATGAGATTGCCATTGCTCGATTTAACGAGTTACTCTTGCAGCCGGATATGGCAAATGAGCAACGCGCGCAGCTGCTATACAATCGCGGTATGCTGTATGATAGCATTGGCTTACAAACGCTTGCTCGTATTGACTTCAATCGTGCCGTACAAATTAAGCCGGATCTCGCCGAAGTATATAATTTCCTTGGTATTCATCAAACGTTAGAACAAAATTATGGCCGCGCATATGAAATGTTTGATGCTGTGCTAGAGCTTGACGAGCAACATGAATATGCTTATTTAAATCGTGGTATCGCATTGTATTACGGTGAAAGAGCTGATTTAGCAGTAAAAGATTTTGAAGCCTTTTTGGCGCGAGCTCCAAAAGATGCGTACCGTGCTATGTGGCTGTATATTGCTCAACAACAAGTAGACGGTGCGCTTGCTAAGCAGACATTGGCGGCAAATAGCCAAGCATTAGACCCTGACGAGTGGTCGTCTCAGTTAGTTGCACTGTATTTGGGTACTTTATCTGAAGAAGCATTTCTTGCGCAGATCTCTGATGGCGTGAGCACCCAAGAAGAGTATGCGCAGCGTCTCTGTGAAGCCTATTTTTATTTGGCTAAGCGATATCAGACCAAAGGGGATTTAGCCTCTGCGATTAGCTATTTTAAGCTCGCGCTGGCAACTAATGTATATGAGTTTGTAGAACATAAATACGCCCGTCTTGAGCTTGATTTACTTGCCCAGTTGAATGACGAACAAGACGCGAGCTAAACATCTTTTTATTTTCGTGCTTATTGGGCTGCTGTTTTCAAGCAGCCCTAATTATGCACATCTCTCCATCGCGCAAAAATCAGCACTTGTCGTCGCCAATCCAAATAGCTATTTTGCCATTGCACCGGTGCTTGAGATGTCACCCTCCCAAGCAAGTACACAATTAGTACGAGCTATTGCAGACCTAAAGCAACCAAGTTGGGAGTTTGAACGGTTACAGCGCGATTTGAGTGCTCAAGAGAAAAATAGCACTAAGCTGCTTTTACTCGATACTTGGTCCCGTTTAAATCGTCAGCAGCGTCAGCAAGTGTCCGAGCAGTTAATATCACTTGGCCGATATCACTTGCTTTATGCGCTTTCAAAGCGTTACGCTTTAAACCCAGAACTCACTTCGTTGCTCGCGGTGTGGCAAGGAAAGTCTGTCACGACATTTTTGAATAACCCCTACTTAAGACAGTTTCACACTCTCTCAGAGCGTCAGCATTCAAGTGCGTCTTGTCAGTTTAATCTTGCATTAATCGCCAGTGATTTAGATGGTTTGCAGCGTTTACAAGTACTTAAACATGCTTATGAGCAACAACCAGAGCCAGCCAAAGGCGTATATTGTTTATCTAAACCGATATATGCGGCGAATAAGCTCAGTTGTAAGAGGCGAAGGGGATTTGCAATGTGTGACTTACGACACGAGCAGGGCTTGTCGGAATACGATCATCTGGTGTTAATGGCAACGGAAGGACTTGCTAATGTCAGTGGCAAGCACATGACTTTAACCGCCACCAGCACCTACAATACGCTGATACATGAGCTTATGCACTTTAGCGGCTTTGAAGATGAATACCCAATACCAGCCCAAAAAGCAAAATGGCTTTGTGCGACTTCAGGGCAAAAGGCACCAAATCTTTACGTTGGTGACCAAGCACCGAGCAATTGGGTACCGAGTCGCACTTGCGAGTTAGGTAAACTTTCCTCATATAAACCCTCGAATAGTCACTCTTTGCTGGAATATCAATCAATTAAGTTAGATGAAAATTACCGTAAAAGGTGGTTAGCAGTACTGAATTCAAGACGTTTAGAAGATAAAATAGCAGTTAATTCGGCTGAATAGTTTTGAACTTATTCTGAATAGTTTGTTAAGGTTGGCTAAAATAGCACCAGCTAGAAAGTGAAACTCTAGACAACTCAAACACTAATCAAGTATAACAGGGTTCATGTACGTGTGGTTAATGTGTACCGATCGCTCCAACTTGGAAGGGGGATTGTCACATTAATCTAAACGAGCCATAACGACGCAAATAAAAGGTTTCATCTATGACTTTATTTTGGATACCCTTGCTATCCTTAATTGGCAGTTTTATCTCTGCATTTACGGGAAAGCTTTCTCGTAATCAGTCGACTGCTATAACCTTAGTAGCGCCAGCAGTGGCAATTTTACTTGCTGTTGATCTCGCCCCTGCCGTTTTCGCAGGAGAGACTATTCGGTACACATTTGAATGGGTCCCGCTTCTAGATATTAACATCGCGTTTAGACTGGATGGTCTTGCGTTGCTGTTCGTTTTCATGATCTTGGGCATTGGTATGCTGGTTATCTTCTATGCCAGATACTACCTTAGCAGCAATGATTCCATGCCTAAACTTTATGCTTACTTAATGCTCTTTATGACCGCTATGCTTGGTATTGTTATGTCTAATAACGTATTACAGCTGTGGTTATTCTGGGAGCTTACCAGTATTAGTTCATTTTTACTTATTAGCTATTGGTGGCATAAGTCAGAGGCCCGCAAAGGGGCGAAAATGGCACTTGCTATCACTGGCGGTGGCGGCTTAGCACTGCTCGCTGGCTTGATGTTGATAGGAGATATTGTAGGCAGTTATAACCTTGATGTGATTTTATCGAGTCGTGAGCTTATTCAATCCCATGCATTATATGAAGTGGCGTTAATCCTTGTGCTACTGGGCGCATTTACCAAGTCCGCGCAATTTCCATTCCATTTCTGGTTACCGCACGCGATGGCTGCACCAACGCCTGTAAGTGCGTACTTACACTCTGCGACTATGGTGAAAGCTGGAATATTCTTACTGGCGCGCTTTTATCCTGCGCTGGCGGGTACAGAGCTGTGGTTTATTCTCGTTGGCCTAACTGGCTTAGCGACGCTGCTCGTTGGCGCCTATATCGCGTTATTTAAACATGATCTAAAAGGTCTGCTGGCGTTTTCAACGATCAGTCATTTAGGCCTTATTACTTTATTACTTGGTCTGGATACTGAGCTTGCGACTGTTGCGGCGGTTTTCCATATTATTAACCACGCAACGTTTAAGGCCTCTTTATTCATGGCGACGGGGATCATCGACCATGAAACGGGCACTCGTGATATGCGTAAACTTAACGGTATGTGGCGTTTTATGCCCTATACCGCAACGCTTGCGATGGTTGCCGCTTCTGCGATGGCTGGGGTGCCGCTACTTAATGGTTTCTTGTCTAAAGAAATGTTCTTTGCCGAGACGCTACACCAGCAACTTCTGGGCTCTATGTCGTGGTTGATTCCAATTTTGGCGACAATCGCCGGTGCATTCTCTGTTGCGTATTCGGCGCGATTTATTCATGACGTATTCTTCAACGGAGATCCAATTGATTTACCCAAGGAGCCACATGAAGCGCCACGCTATATGCGTTTTCCAATCGAAATCTTGGTCGCTTTATGTTTGATAGTCGGCATGTTCCCTAACTTTATCGTTGATGGCATGTTAAAAACAGCATCAAGTGCGGTATTAGGAGAGGCTGCGCCAACCTTTGAGGTTGCTATTTGGCATGGCTTTAACTTACCACTGCTTATGAGTGGCCTTGCGGTATGTGGTGGTTTATTAATTTATACTCAGCGCAAATACCTATTCCAATTCCAAGCTTCATTACCGCCAATGAACGCTAAGAAAACGTTTGAACGCACTATGTACAACATAGTGTCTTGGAGTCGCGCGCGCGTAAACGCAATAGAAAATGGCTCGTTACAGCGTTATCTGATGTTGATGTTTATCGTTGTGCTGGTGAGTGCAGGCTGGCCATTGTTTGAAATGTCACAGTTAGTGGGTAATTTAGAGCCGACGCCAATTGACGTACATAACGGTATTGGTGCTGGTTTATTAATGATTGGAGCGATTGGCACGGTTATCTGGCATCGTACTCGTATGGTTGCACTGCTGATGATTTCGGTTGTTGGTCTCATGGTGTCGGTTGCCTTTACGCGCTTCTCAGCACCAGATCTGGCGCTTACTCAGTTAACGGTAGAAGTAGTAACCATTATTCTGTTGATGCTTGCGTTATTCTTCTTACCGCAAAGAACGCCGAAGGAGTCTAGTTCTATTCGCGTACTACGTGATATGGGTATTGCTTCAGCAATTGGTGTGATCATCGGAAGTATCAGTTACGCCTTGATCACAAGGCCATTGGATAGTATTTCTGAGTTCTTTATTGCAAACGCCAAAGTTGGCGGTGGTGGGACGAATGTCGTTAACGTTATCTTAGTGGATTTCCGTGGTTTTGATACGCTAGGTGAAATTACCGTGCTGGGAATTGCGGCGCTGGGGATTTATAAGTTGCTGATCAACTTACCACTATTTATGCCAGGTAGTGACAGTGAAGGCAGACCTTGGGCAAAAGAGAGATATCCGTTACTGCTGGCAAGTATTTCGCAAAGCTTATTGCCTTTGGCATTGCTGGTCTCGGTTTATATTTTCTTGCGCGGCCACAATCTACCAGGTGGTGGATTTATCGCGGGCCTAATCACGGCGATAGCCTTTATTTTACAATACATTGCTCATGGTTCGAATTGGATTGCAGAGCGCTTTGATGTCAATTACCGCAAGATTATCGCAACGGGTATCGCTATTTCTCTAGCAACCGGTGTGGGAAGTTGGTTCTTTGGCAAACCATTCTTAACCTCATGGTTTGATTATTTTGATATCCCATTGGTAGGTAAAACTGAGTTGGCAAGTGCCATCGCATTCGACCTTGGTGTTTATATCACCGTGGTAGGTGCAACGCTGATGATTTTGGCGAGCCTAGGTAAAGTAACGGCAAATGCGCCCAAAGAAGAGGTGAATATTTAATGGAATTGCTTTATGCATCGTGTGTGGGCTTGCTAGTAGCCTGTGGCGTATTTTTGATTCTACGAGCAAGAACGTTCCCAGTTGTTCTTGGTTTAACTATGTTGTCTTATGCGGTCAACTTGTTTTTGTTCGCATCGGGTAGATTGACCTTAAACAAAGCTGCAGTGCTTGGTTATAGCAGTGAGTATGCAGATCCACTGCCGCAAGCCTTGGTATTGACGGCAATTGTTATCGGGTTCGCGATGACGGCATTTGTCGTGATCTTAGCTATTCGCGGTCGTTCTGATTTGGGTAATGACCATGTAAATGGCATTGTTCCTGACAAAAAGGGTAAAGCATGATCCAACATTTGACTTCTTTACCTATTTTATTACCTATGTTGGCAGGGGTGATCCTGCTGATGCCACCGTGTGGTAAGAACTTAGCGATTAGGCGTAAAGTTTCAGTACTTATGTCGCTAATTACGTTTGCAGTTTGTGCCTCACTTTTACTACATGTTCAGCAGTCTGGCATTCAGGTTTATGCGATTGGTAACTGGCAAGCACCGTTTGGTATTGTGTTAGTTGCTGATCAACTTTCTACTCTGTTAGTCAGCTTAACCGCTTTGTTGTGTTTTGTGTGTTCGCTGTATAGCTGTGCTGGAGATGACGAAAGAGGAAGTTTCTTCCATCCGTTACTGCACTTTTTGGTGATGGGGGTAAACGGTGCCTTCTTAACTGGTGACGCGTTCAACTTATTTGTATTCTTTGAGATTTTGTTGATAGCGTCTTATGCGTTGTTAATGCATGGTGGTGACAAGCATAATACCCGTGCTTCATTGCAATACGTGATCCTAAATCTTGTGGGTTCGTCGCTATTTTTGATTGCATTAGGTATCTTGTACGGTGTACTTGGTACTCTGAACATGGCGGATATGGCATATAAGATCACCTTCTTACAAGGAGATGATGTTTATCTTGCTAAGATTGGCGGCTTGTTATTATTGGTTGTATTTGCGCTAAAAGGCGCCTTGTTACCGCTTCATCTATGGCTGCCAAACACCTATGCAACCGCGTTACCTGTTGTAGCTGCTTTATTCGCAATCATGACTAAAGTGGGTGTGTATTCCATGATGCGTGTGTATACACTGATTTTTGGCGATCAAGCTGGTGAATTAAGTCATATGGCACAAGAGTGGCTATGGTGGCTCGCTCTGGCGACTATCGTCATGGGTGGGATCGGCGTACTTGCTAGTCAAGATTTGCGTAAGCTGTCTGCAAATTTAGTGGTGGTGTCAGTTGGTACCCTAGTGGCATTAGTCGCCGTACAAACGGTAAATAGCAGCGCTGCAGCCATTTACTATTTAGTGCACTCGACATTAGTGTCTGCTGCTTTGTTCTTACTTGCTGATTTAGTGGGGAAACAAAGGGGTAAAGTTGCTGACAGGATCACCGCGGGTCGCCCAGTAGTTCAACCTATGTTACTTGGCATCATGTTTGCGATTGCGGCAATCACTGTGATTGGTATGCCGCCGCTATCAGGCTTTATTGGCAAAGTATGGATCTTAAAGTCGACCATCGAGTCGAGCCACACATACTGGTTTTGGGCGGTGTATTTACTAGTAAGCTTAGCGGTATTAGTCAGTGTCTCAAAAGCAGGTAGCACTGTGTTTTGGCATCATACGGGTAAAGTCGATACACAATCGGCAGAAAAAGCGCATCCTGCTCAAATTATCGCAATTCTTACTTTGATAACTTGTGCGCCGTTAATGGTGATTTTTGCTGGTCCATTGACTGATTACGCATTGTCGGCAGCCGACTCTTTACACGACTTTTCTAGCATGACGAATGCTGTGTTAAAAGGAGCGAAATAGATGCGTTTAGAAGCAAGGTTTAAATGGCTACCAACTCCATTTCGCAGCTTACTGCTATTTACTGTGTGGTTATTGCTGAATAATAGTGTGTCAGCTGGGCATATTATTCTCGCGACTATTCTAGCGATTGTGATCCCGCTGATTACCTATCGGTTTAGAACTAAGCAACCACTGATCATTAAGCCATGGCGTGCGTTTACTCATTTGCTGTTGGTGCTTTACGATATCATCACCGCCAACGTTGAGGTTGCGATAAAGATCTTAGGACCAACGAAGAAATTACGCCCCGGTTTCGTGTTGGTGCCGCTCGATATAGATCAAGCTATGCCAATTACTATTTTAGCCAGCACGGTATCTTTAACTCCTGGCACCGTAAGTGCTGAGGTATACCCTTGGCCTGAGTCTGTAAAAAGTGGCGAAAAACCAGAACGTAAATACTTACTGATCCATGTGTTAGATCTTACGGATGAGCAAGCATTGATTGATACGGTTAAATCTCGTTATGAAGCGCCATTGAAGGAGATTTTTGAATGCTAGAAACTGTAATTCTGATTGTCTTTGCGATGATAGGTGTATCGCTTTTGCTAAACCTGTGGCGTTTGGTTGTTGGGCCTTCAATTCCAGATAGAATTTTAGCGCTCGATACCATGTATATAAATACCATTGCGCTTATTATTCTGTACGGAATGAGTATGGGAACGGCATTGTACTTTGAAGCCGCATTATTAATAGCAATGCTTGGCTTTGTAAGTACAGTTGCGGTATGTAAGTATTTGCTGCGCGGCGACATCATAGAATAGGAGAGCGATATGTCAGAATGGATAATTTCCATTTTATTACTGTTAGGTGGTGCGTTTGTATTGATAGGCTCTATTGGTCTTGTGAAAATGCCTGACTTTTTTATGCGTCTCCACGGTCCTACAAAAGCGACAACGCTTGGAATGGCGTGCTTATTGACCTCGGCAATGGTGTATTTCAGTACCACGACTGATGGCGTGAGTGTAAAGGAAATCTTGATTTCAATATTTTTGCTGCTCACCGCTCCCATCTCTGGATATATGCTGATTAAGTCAGCAATACATCACCGCTTGCCAAGCAATGAAAAGACGACTGGCAAAGACAAGATAAAAAAATAGTGCTTCGGCGCTATTTTTTTTATCCATCACTTTATAATTTATTCGTCAAAATACTTCGCCTAAGCATCATAAATTTCAGTACGTTATTAAATTTTTTGCTACAGTTAAAAAAGACTTCATAGTCGCCGATAAAAATAGGGGTCACTCGTTTTATCAAGTTGATGATGAACGTGCAGTGCAATTTGTTTGCATACTAAGTCTAAAAACTGGGAATGTTATGAAACAAGCTTCGATTAAAAACAAACTCTTATTCTTTGTAACAGCATTAGTAACGAGTTTGGTTGTTATATTAGTGACAACAATGTGGTTTCACCTTGCAGCAGAAAATACCAAGCAAAGTGAAGGGGTCCAACAAGCGATTTATGATGAAATATCCCAAGGCCTTATCGCTAAAGGTAATCAATATGGGCAACGTGTGGCTGGCTTTATCAATGAAGCCTATCGTGTTCCTTATACTTTGGCGGGTGTACTATCTCATACCGCCACACAGGATCCTCTGAGCCGTGAACAAGTACAAGAAATTGTCAATGGTGCGCTAAAGCAAAATCGCTTTGTGTCTTCTATGTATGCACAGTTTGAACCGAATGGTTACGATGGCAATGATGCCAGTAATCAAGGTGGTTCCAGTCACTCTGTGCCGGGCGCTGGTACCTTAGAGCTCTACTTTACTCAAGAAGCCAATGGTCCGATGCAACAAAAAGTTGAGTCGGCAGAAGAAAAATATGCCGATGCAATCAATGAATTTGGCCTACGAGAAGCCGAGTGGTATCTGTGCGCAAAAGATAAAATAGCGCCTTGTATCATGGAGCCCTATTTATATGAAATTTCTCCGGGCAACAAAATGCTGATGACCTCATTGACTACACCAGTCGTGGTCAATCGTCAATTTAGAGGCTTAGTGGGCGTGGATGTAAATTTGCCGATTTTTCAAACTATGGTCGACGAGCTCTCAAACTCGCTTTACTCAGGAGCCGCTAAGGTAACCTTGTTAAGTGAGCTGGGTCTTGTTGTGGGTTCTAGTCACTACAAGAATTTAGCCCGCCCACTTGCTGAGTCGACAAAGTCAGATAGGGCTGAGGTGTTAAAATCGCTGCACACAGGTTCTGGGATTAAAGAGCTTGGTGAAGATTTAGTCGTAGCAGTACCGATCAACATTGCGTTGCCAAATACCACTTGGTCTCTGGTAATCGAACTACCTAAGGCAATTGCACTTAGTTCTGCTACAACGCTGCAAAGTCAGCTGGAGGAGTCGACAAACTCCGTTGGTCGCTGGATGCTTATTATCGGTATTGTTATTGCTGTTATTGGCATTGCCATTGCGGTGGTATTAGTGAACACAATTATCGGGCCGCTTACGCATATTCAGGAGCGGGTAGAGAACTTAGCTTCTAGCGAAGGCGATTTAACGCATGAGCTAGAAGTGAGTCATCATGCTGAGTTGATTGCCTTGGCGCATGGCTTTAACCGCTTTACTGATAAACTACGAAAGATGATTGATGACCTCAAAGGTCTTGCTGAATCTTCCTATGAGCAGTCGCATCGAACAACAGAAGCCGCGATAAACATCAAAAACAAAGTCGCTAATCAGCATTTGGAAATAGATAGCGTAGTTACTGCAATTAACGAACTTAGTGCAACCGCTTCAGAGGTGGCTCGGGCGTCGGAAAAAGCGGCTGCAAGTACGAATCAGGCCGCTGATCAAGTTCAGCAAAGCGAGCAAAGTATCATTAAAACAACTGAAACGGTGCAATCAATGGCGGATCAAGTTATTGATGCAAAACAAGCGGTCGTGAAGGTATCTGAGCGCAGTAATGATATTTCCAAAATACTAGAAGTGATCAGAGCCATTGCAGAACAAACTAATTTACTGGCCTTAAACGCAGCAATTGAAGCGGCAAGGGCGGGGGAACAAGGGCGCGGCTTTGCGGTTGTTGCCGACGAAGTTCGAGCTTTGGCGTCAAAAACACAGGCCTCAACGGACGACATTAGTAAACTAATAGATAACCTCCAGAGTGAGGTCGCGAATTCAGGTCGGATCATTGAGAGTTCTGTGCAGTTAGGTGAAGACGCAGTGAGTTATTGCCAAGAATCAGCAAGGTTAATGAGTACCCTAGTTGCTGAGCTGACAAGCATTTCTAATGAAGTAACACAAATTGCGACGGCTGCGGAAGAGCAAAGTATGGTTACCGAAGAAATTAATACAAATACAACGGGCATTTCAGATGCCGCTGCTGAGCTTTCGAAGTTCGCAGATGAAGTTGAGCAAGCGGCCAGTTCAATGACGCTGATAGTTGAACAAAAACACAAGCAACTTAATTTATTAAGAACGTAAGTTTGTTGGTTCGCAAAGAGACTGGAGACAGTCTCTTTGCAGCTATGGTGTTTTTCGTCAAAATTCACTATGATAACTGTATCTATATACAGTTAAGCTAATCATGAAACTCTATATCGCAGAAAAACCCTCTTTAGGTCGAGCAATCGCCGATGTCTTACCAAAACCACATAAAAAACAAGATGGTTATATAGAAGTCGCGAATGGTGATGTGGTTTCTTGGTGCATAGGACACCTGTTGGAGCAAGCAGAACCTGAAGACTACGACGCCAAATACAAAAAATGGCAGTTTCATGATCTACCAATCGTGCCGACTCAATGGCAGTTCAAAGCAAAGCCAAAAACAAAAAAGCAGCTTAGCACTTTAAAAAAGTTACTCACAAAAGCCGATGAAATCTACCATGCTGGAGATCCTGATAGAGAAGGGCAATTGCTTGTGGACGAAGTATTTCAATTCGTAAATTTGCCAGAGCGGAAAAGAGCAACGATCCGACGCTTGTTGATCAGTGATTTAAACCCACAAGCTGTGAAAAAGGCTTTGGCTTCGACACGTTCTAATCAAGAATTTGTTCCTTTAAGTGTATCTGCACTTGCAAGAGCTAGAGCGGATTGGCTATTTGGGATGAATTTAACCAGAGCATTTACGTTGGCCGGGCAAAAAGCGGGAGTGAATACCGTTTTGTCGGTTGGCAGAGTGCAAACTCCGGTACTTGGTTTGGTTGTTAGAAGGGATTTAGAAATAGAGAACTTTGTATCTAAACCATTTTATGAGGTGATTGCACACATCAATAAACCAAATTGGGGTGTTTTTGAAGCTAAGTGGGTACCAAGTGAAGCATGTAAGCCCTATATGGACGAAGATGGGCGTGTTCTGGTTAAAGCCTTAGCCGAAAACGTTGCGGATCGGATCAGTCAAAAGCAAGCAACAATAAATAAGGTTGAAACGAAACCAAAAAAGATAAATCCGCCGCTACCCTATAACCTTTCTTCTTTGCAGATTGACGCAAATAAGCGCTACGGTTTATCGGCTCAGCAAGTGTTGGATATTTGTCAGGCACTCTATGAGAAACATAAACTGATCACTTACCCTAGATCTGATAACCGTTATCTACCACAAGAACATTGTGTTGAAAGAGAGCAAGTCATTGCGGCTGCCGAGCACAATCAGGGAATAGAAAGTAAGTTTATTAAGTTAGCTGATATGAACCTAAAAGGCGCGTGTTGGAATGACAAAAAGGTAGAAGCGCATCACGCTATCATTCCAACCACTAAAAAGCTCCGCAGTGCTCAGCTTGGGCATAGAGAATTGCAGGTCTATCAACTTATCTCTGTACAGTACCTTGCGCAATTCTTTCATCCCTACCGCTACAACGAAACTAAAGTGGAGTTGGAGATTAGTGGTGGTCAATTCAAAGCACAAGCGAAGCAAATAACAGATCAAGGATTCAAGATACTGTTTAAAGGTCATGAGGTAGAAAAAGAAAGCCTATTGCCGGAGTTACAGGTGGGAGAGCAACTTTTATGTGAGAGAGGTGAAGTTAAAGAAAAACAAACTCAGCCGCCAAAGCATTACACTGAAGCCACCTTATTAGGTGCAATGACAGGTATTGCGCGGTTTGTTTCCGATCAATCTATCAAAAAGGTATTGAAAGACACTGACGGGCTTGGCACTGAAGCAACGCGGGCCGGAATTATTGAGCTTTTGTTTAGACGGCAGTTTCTTAGACGAGAAGGTAAGACGATTTATTCTACGGCGCTGGGAAAAGCATTTATTCAAACCCTACCTGAGTCACTTTCATTACCAGACAGAACTGCGCTCTGGGAGTCATTGCTTGGAAAGATCGCCAATAAGGAAACGTCGTATAATCAATTTATGCAACCGCTTTGTGATGAGTTAGGTGGATTTATTGACAGCGCTCAGTCTATCAATACAAATGCACTGAAAGGTGTTCCTGTACCTGCATTTAAAAAACGTGGGGCAAGAAAGGGGAAATTTACCCGAAAGAGAAAGCCAAGCTCTACATAATTGTTTTCTTGGCTTGGTTGTAAATTCAGATAGTGTCACTATATCAACCATATTAATTACTCAGACAGAAAATAGAATATGAGCAATAAAATCCAACTAACCCCTGAAAACATTCAGCAAGTAATAACCGATCCAAATCCAGAGAAAGTGTTATTGCTGACCTTTTATAGCAATCAAAATCCTGAATGTGTTCAGCAAGACCAGATATTGGAGAGGATAGCGGCAGCTTATAGTGAGCATATAACCGTAGGCGTTATTGATTGTGATGTCCAACAAGCTCTGGCATCTCAACTCGCTCAGCAAATTGGTTTACAAGCTTTGCCAACGATTGTGATTTTAAAAGGTGGTGCGCCAGTAGATATGCTGGCAGGGGCAAAAACAGAAGAAGAAATTAAAGAAGCTTTGTCTGAGCATTTACCATCACCTGAAGTTATTTTACTTGATCAAGCGAAGCAGTTCCTCGCAAGCGGTGACCTAAATAATGCCTTTGGCTATGCGAAGAAGGCATACGACATTGACAGTAGTAACACTCGGGTTAAGTTGGTGTTTGCGGATATCTGTATGCAAATTCAAAAATTTGATGAAGCTCAAGCGTTATTAGATTCTATAAATGAAGAACAGCGAGACCCGTATTACCACAATTTAGTCGCTAAATTGGCGCAAGCTGCGGCTGCACAAGATTCACCAGAGGTAAAGCGTCTAGAGCAAGCGGTGGAAGCTGAGCCTGATTCATTAGACTTACGTTGTCAGTTAGCTCAAGCTCAGTTAGATGTGGGTAAAAAAGAAGAAGCATTGGCAAGCCTACTTATGGTGCTTAAGAAAGATATGAACTACGGTGAAGCCAAAAAGGGATTTTTAGATATTATTGCTTCGCTTCCTGATGGCGATAGTGTTGCTTCAGCATATCGACGAAAGCTATATAGTCTTCTTTACTAAAAGAATTGATAGTTGAATACCAAGATACAGGTGAAAATTTCTTCAACTGTATCTTGCATCCTCCCAAATTTGATCAATACTTATGATCCCTTCGCGAAAACTGGTGACAGTTTTATGAAGAAAATATTGCATTAATGTGGTTTTTAAGCGGTTTTGTGTGTTTTCTGTTCGAACGAACCTTTTTTATAAGTTTTAATGAAAAAAGGGGTTGCACTAAAATCGGATCTCCCTATAATGCGACCCCACTGACACGGGGCGCTACGCTGAAAAGCAAAGCAGCAACGAGTTAGCGTCAAGTAAAACTTAAGTACGAAACTTCTTCTTAAGAAATTC